>JBIKWS010000501.1:0-3908 GCA_044356195.1 Cyanophyceae cyanobacterium | reverse complement strand
CGCCGCGCCGATTTCCAGCAGGGTCGCACCGAACTGCGCGAACAACTCACCCGCGGCATCGGCCTCCTCGAAAAGGCGGATTTCGACGCGCGCCGCGATTCCGAACAGCTCGGCCGCTCCCTCGAAGGCCTGCGCGACGCTTCCCGCCAGATCGAATCCCTGCACGAGGAAGCCTGGACGGACAGTGATTGGAACCAGCAACTCAGCCGCGCCCTCACCGTCATCGAGAACGCCCGCATGGAACTGAACTCCGCGCGACTCAAGTGGCCGATCCTCGACGGCAGCAGCACCTCGCCCAAGTCCGCTCATTCGGGTCCTGCGAACGCCGCGTCGCTGGCCGAACTCCCCTTCAAGACCCTTCTCCGCCTGGGCTTCGCCCTGACGTGGCCCATCGGTGCCGTCGGATTGGTCGCGATCGCGGTCTTCGCAGTAGCATTGCTCCGGCGCTGATCCGAGGTCTCCCATGGGCTGGCGCAAGAAACAGGAAGCTTCAGACCCCTTCGAGGCACGTTCGAAGGCCCTCGCCGACCAGATCCGGAAACTGGAGAAGCAGATCCAGGATCTCGCCGAGAGCCCGGAGCCACCGTCCCCCAGGAAGCCCTCGAATCCGGCACCAACCCCACTGACCGCGCCGGCCGCCAAGGCCCAGCCTGTCGCCGCCTCGAAACCCTCCCAACCAACAACATCGCGCCACCCCCCAGCGGCAACTCCACTGCCCAAACCGCCACCGCCGACGCCTCCACCGACAACGATCGGCAGCCCTTTGGCCGACACCCGGGTCAATCCCCACGGCGTGCGGAAGTTCGATCTCGCTGCCTTGTGGTCACGGCTGCAGAACCACTTCCGCGGCCCGAACGCCAACAACCCGCGCATGGTCCAGTACCTGGCGGCAGGTTCCGTCCACGGCCTGCGACCGCTGCGCTATGAGCGCCGGGTGGCGCGCAACCGGTTCATCGGCCTGTTTGTCCTTCTGGTCCTGATCCTGTTCGGGCTGGCGAAGGTTTATTTCCCTTCGGGCTGACTTTTCGGCATTATCGATAGCGGGACGTCCGTAACCCGCTTTTCACCGTCAGTTCAAGCCTTTGCCTTTGACTTTACCACCCATCGTTGAGTACGGTCTTGCATTGTAGTGAGGCTTTCGCCTCAGTTCCTCCTTCCCGGTGGTCGTTGCAGAACGCCACCGGTCTTTTTTTGCCGGCGTCCCCATCCATCCGCTCACTTTCCGACGCCCGCACCCGCCACCCTCGCGGCAATCCGTGACGCCGTTTCCGCCGCGGTTTCCGCCGCACCCACCTCCATCCATTCCAGGTCCATCTGCCCCAGAAACCACGTGGCTTGCCGCCGCGCATACTGGCGCGTCTTCGCCTTCACCACCTCCACCGTCTCCCGCATCCCACGCTCCCCCCGAAGATGCTCCACCACCTGACGGTATCCGATCGCCTGCATCGCCGTTCGATTCCCCGCAAGCCCGCACTCCAGCAACCGCCGCGTCTCCTCCACCAATCCCGCCGCGAACATCCCGTCGACACGGCGCTCAATCCGCCGGACCAGTTCCTCCCGCGAACGCTGCAATCCGAACGATCGACCCACCAGTGCCGGTGCCCGCTCCGGCCAGGCCGCGCGCTGCGTGGAAAACGGCTTTCCCGTCAGGCGGATGACCTCCACGGCGCGGACGACGCGGCGGTGGTTCGCCACGTCGATCTCGTCGAAGGTTTGCCAGTCCTTCCGCGCCAACTCGTCCAGCAAGGCCGGCAACGGCATCGCCTCCAGTTCCGCCCGCAGGGCCGGATCGGGCGCCGGTGCCGTTCCCAACCCGTTCAACCACGCGTTGAAATACAGGCCCGTGCCCCCACAGAAGATCGGCACCCTTCCACGCCCGGAAATGTCCCGGATCGCCTCCGCCGAATGCCGGACGAACATCGCGGCATCAAAGGTCTCCTCCAACCCGACCACATCCAGCAGGTGATGCGGCACCCGTTCACGCATCATCGCCGTCGGTTTCGCCACCCCGATTTCCAGCCCACGGTAGACCTGCATCGAGTCCACCGAGACGATCTCCCCCCCGATCCGCTCGGCCAACTCCACGGCAACGTCCGATTTCCCGGAGGCCGTTGCCCCGGCGAGGATCACCGGTTGAAGATTCATTCCGCCAATTTTCCCGTCGGGACACCCGGAGCGCCTCCGTCCCCGGGCGCGGCGGACGCCGGTTTGGCCGTCGGTGCCGGCGCGGTTTCGTGCATCATGAATCCAAGCAGCAACATCAGTCCCACCCCCGTGCAGATCGCGACGTCGGCGACGTTGAACGCCGGAAATCCCGCTTCCCCACCCCCGCGCGGATGCAGGTGAAAGTACAGGAAATCGACCACGTGCCGTCGGCTTGGAATCAACCGGTCGATCAGGTTTCCGATCGTGCCGCCGAACAGAAGCCCCAGAGCCAACTGGCCCACCGGCCGATGCGCCTCGAAATGGGCCCGCCAGTACCAGAGCGCCCCCACGGCGACCATGGCGACTGCGGCAAGCGCGGTGTTGTTGCCGTGGAACAGGCTCCACGCCGAACCGGTATTCCCCCAGTGCACGATGTGGAGGAACCCGGGAAGCACCGGCCAATGATCCCCCAGTCGCAATGTCAGCACGATCACCAGTTTCGTGATGTGATCCAGCAGGAGGATCGTTCCACCGACGCCCAGGATCCGCGCTTCCGGAGTGCTCCGGTGCCACCATCCCAACAAGCCGCCTGTTCCCATCGGTGTTGTCACCGCCGCTCCTTGGTCGTTGTCGCGCGGCCCTTGCCGCTTTCAATCAGTGAAAGGATGTCCTCCGAGGGAATCGTCATCTTGACCACCATCTGGGTCGTTGGACTCTCGCTCTTCGGATCGGCATTGATCGTGTGCGTCCGTGCCACCATGCCCACGACGGCACCGTGCCGGTTGAACACAGGCCCGCCACTCGAACCCACCGCGAAATCGGCAGTGACCGTCATCCAGTCCATCGGCCGCCCACCGCTCTCCACCGTCTTGCGCATGTAGCGCGAAATGTGCCCCTGCGTGAACGTGAACAACTCCCCGCTCGGGTGTGCGATGACCGAGATCGGGCTCCCGACCGGTTCTCGCGGCGAAACCGCCAGCGGGACCAGATCCCTCGCCGCAATCCGGACAATGGCCACGTCCCGCTCGCGATCCGCCGCCAGGACTTCCTGGATGGGAAAACAGCGTCCATCGCGCGTCATTGCCCCGATCGCCACCACGTTGGTGTTTCGTCCTTCCGCGAATACGTGGTAGTTCGAAACCACCTCGCCATTCCGGCCGATCACCCATCCCGTGCCCGTACCACCCGTATGCCAATGCGGGCACCGGTTGCATTTGTAGACCGATCCCAGCGCCACCACCGAAGCTGCGTGGCGCTCGTAAACCTCGGTCGCCTCCAGATTTCTCCGCGACGGACGCGCCAACTCAACCTGCGTCGTGGACCGTTCCTTCAATTGGTCGCGGAGGACAGTGATCGGCGGTGTCCGCCCGCCGTTTTGGTCCTCCCCAAGCCTGTCGGCGAACTGTTGCCACAGTTTCCCGTCATCCAGCACCGGGGCTTTCGACGGCAGGCCCGCGGCCATCCCCCGGGACAGCCCGAGGGCAGCCACGCTTATTGCCAGCCAAAGTTTCATCCTGCCTCGGACAGTCATGTGGTTTCTTTTGTTCCCGAATTCCCGACCCGGTCACTCATGGTGCACCGACCGCAGGAGACTGCGCAATTCCTCGGTCAATGTAATCCCGGACTCCAAGGGCACCACGCCCGGCAGGAAACGCAGCACCCGCCACATCTGCGCCTGATCCACGCCCCCGAACTCCGCCGTGTAATCCGCCCAGTCCATGCGGCCAGCGCGCACCGCCAGCATCGAAAGCAACCGTGCGGCG
>JBIKWS010000500.1:0-3909 GCA_044356195.1 Cyanophyceae cyanobacterium | reverse complement strand
GCCTCGTCTATTGGCAGACCGGTCGCGGTGCGAGCCTCCAGTGGTACACGGTGAACCTGGAGACGGGTTCGCGTATCCTGTTGAATGATCCGAACGACGCGACCGCCCTGCGCGTGTTCCGCGACAGCACCTCGGTTGAAGCCAACGGACCCTACGTTGCCGCTATCTCCCCCTCCGCGGGTTCTGCCGGCAACAGCTCGGCTGCCCCCATCACCGCGTTGATCGCGGATGGTGCCAGCACCGTGGCCACGACCGGCGTGAAGCTCTTCCTGAACGACGCGCAGGTCACTCCGCAGGTGTTGGGCAAGGCCGACGGCAAGACCACGTTGGAATACAGCCCGAACGCTTCCCGGACCACGGCGGACAATGCCGTGCGCCTCGTGTACACGGACTCGCTTTCCCTCGCCCGCACGTCCTCGTGGACTTTCGGCATCACGGTTTCCGGCGGATCCAGCACCCGGTTGGCTGGCCAGTGGGACTTCGATTCCGGCGACCTGCGCGCCACCTTCGGCACTCCGTTGGAGTACCTTGGCGGCGTGGGTGGTTCGACCCAGACCAAGACCGTGTTCGGTACGACCACGGCTCTCGGTGTGGCTGACATCGGCGGACGCGTGGCGAAGATCATGGAAGTCCCCGGCGATGTGACCCGCGAGATCGGTTACATCATGACCCACGGCATCGCCCCGAACGGTGGCGGCACGCGCGTCAACCAGTACACGCTCATCATGGACGTCCTCGTCGACACGAGTGGTCCTGGTGCGGCGTCCTTGTGGCAGACCAGTTCGTTGAACAACACGGACGACGGCGACCTGTTCTGGCAGGGCAACAACTTCGGTCAGGGTGGTGGTGGCTACAACGGCCGCGGCACCTTCACCGCCGGTGAATGGCACCGCGTGGTGGCCGCGTACGACATGGCAGCGACCCCGCCGGTCGTGACCAAGTACGTTGATGGCATCAAGCAGGATGACTGGACGGCCAACCAAGGGCTCGACGCCGCCCGTCGCACTCTCCTGTCCCAGGCGCTCCTGTTCGCCGATGGCGACCAGGACGAACGCCGCAAGATGTGGGTCAACTCGATCCAGATCCGCGCCGGCAAGATCAGCGACGCCGAGGCAGCGATCCTCGCTGGACCGGACGCTGACGGCATCCCGACGACCCTCCGCAGTGCGAATGTGGCCGGTCAATGGGACTTCAACTTCGGTGACCTGGGCGCCTCCATCGGCAAGCCGTTGAGCTACCTCGACGGTCCCGGCGGCACCACCCAGACCGGCACGGTCTACGGCACCGCCTCCTCCTTCGGCATCGACCTGATCAACGGCGAAGACCCGAAGGTCATGCAGGTTCCGGGCGCGCTGGATCGCAACATCGGCTACATCGTCGAGCACGGCATCGCCCCCAATGGCGGAGGCACCCGCGTGAACCAGTACACGCTGATCATGGACGTGTACGTGGACACGACCGGACCTGGTGCGGCTTCGCTGTGGCAGACCAGCTCGTTGGGCAACACCGACGACGGTGACCTGTTCTGGCAGGGCAACAACTTCGGTCAGGGCGGCGGCGGCTACAACGGCCGCGGCACTTTCACCGCGGGTGCCTGGCACCGCGTCGTGGCGGCTTACGACATGGCAGCGACACCGCCGGTCGTCGTGAAGTATGTCGACGGCATCAAGCAGGACGAGTGGACGGCCAATCAGGGTCTCGACGCCCCCCGTCGCGCGATGGCCGACAAGGCCCTCCTGTTCGCCGACGGCGACCAGGACGAACGCCGCATGATGTACGTCAACTCCGTGCAGATCCGTTCCGGCCGGTTGACCGATGCGCAGATCGTCGCGCTGGGCGGACCTTCGGCGGCTGGCATCCCGGCTTACATCGCCCCGACGACCGTCACCGGTCAGTGGGACTTCGAATTCGGTGACCTCGGCGCCACGGTCGGCGCGCCCCTGTCCTACCTCGACGGTGCGGCAGGCCTCACGCAGGCGGGCACGGCATACGGCACGGCGACTTCCTTCGGTCTCGACCAGATCGGTGGCCAGGACGTGAAGGTCATGAAGGTTCCGGGCGAACTCGATCGCAACATCGGTTACATCGTGGATCACCGCATCTCGCCCAACGGCGGCGGCACGCGTGTGAACCAGTACACGTTGATCCTCGACATTTGGGTCGACACCTCCGGGCCGGGCGCCGCCTCGCTGTGGCAGACCAGCTCCGCCTCCAACACCGATGACGGCGACCTGTTCTGGCAGGGCTCCAACTTCGGTCAGGGTGGCGGTGGTTACAACGGCACGGGCGCCTTCACTGCCGGTGCGTGGCACCGCGTGGTGGCTGCGTACGACATGGCCGCGAATCCGCCGGTCGTCGTGAAGTACGTCGACGGCATCTTCCAGGACAACTGGACCGCCAACCAGGGCCTCGACAACGCCCGCCGCTCGCTCGCTCCGACGGCCCTTCTGTTCGCCGACGGCGACCAGGACGAACGCCGCGTGATGTACGTGAACTCGGTGCAGATCCGGAACGGCCGGCTCAGCAACGCCGAGATCGAAGCCATGGGCGGACCCTCGCCTGCCGGTATCCCGGTGGTTCTCCCGGTGCTCCCGCCGGTGATTCCTCCGACGGTCACGGTGGCGCGTGGAGCCTCCTCGATCACGGTCTCGTGGCCGGCGGACAGCCTTCTGAAGCTGCAGTCCGCTCCGTCCGTCAGCGGTCCCTGGACCGCCGTTCCGGGCGTCACGGGCAACTCCGCCACGCTGAACTCCAGCACGGGCGATCTGTTCCTCCGCCTCGGCCAGTAAGCCGTTGCGTCTCCTTCACGGCCCCGTCCTCCTGGACGGGGCCTTTTTGTTGTTTGCGCCAGCCTCCTGACGTCGGGTAGTCGACGAGGTCACGAGGCTGAGTGTCACGTCCTGGATGAACGTTGTGACCGCAGGTGCTGACACCGGAAGTTCAAGGTGGTGGATCCTGGGTACGCTTGAGGCGTTGAAGCGGATACAGGGTGCGAAGCAACCCCGGGTTCGGGTGACTCAAGGAGTCACCAACCCCGGCAGGGGTTGCAGAGTCCCGGATCTTCGCACCCCTCCGGGGTGCGGATTCACAATCGACACGCCAATCCCCGGGTGCGTGCTTCGCACGACCCAGGGCTATCGGCTGCAACGCCTCCGGCGTACAGACCTCCTGGATCGGACACCCCCCGCCGGGTGGGGGCACCCGGCGGGGATGGAGATGCGCCGGGTGGGGGCACGCGGCCTGCAAGGGGAGTTGCCAACTCCCAGATTCCAGAACTGTGCGTAGGGCAACTGCCAACGGGAACCCCCATCACGGCCGCCACAACTGGATCCGGTAGAACCCCGTGGTCCCTTCCGTCGGAAGCGCCAAGGACTGCTCGAAAGCTTCTGCCCGGAACACGGGTTCGTTGATGGAAATATCCAGCGGTTCCCACGTGCCAGTCAGGGTGTCCATCGCCTCGACACGACTGGTCGTGTTTGCAGGAACGGTCCAGCGAAGGGTCGGCCCCGTTGTCTCCTGGGACACACCAGGCCGCCATCGGGATTCCGGCCGGGTGGGATCGGTCCCCGTGAGAAACTCCAGGTAATCGGGATCTCCATCGCGGTCGGTGTCGGCGGTGCGGTTGGGATTTGCCGGGGTGTTCGCTCCCAGATGGCCTTGGAGCCATTCCGGGAAGGTGGGTTGGTTGGTGAGCGAATGGATCCACGACGTGAGCAACGCAGCCCCTGCGTCGTCGACCTCGTTGGAACCGACCGGCGGCATCCGGCGACCATCCCGGCGAGTCATGCGATCGAGCAGGGCGGAGGCCGACGGGTTGCCCGGCGCAATCACTCGGGCGTCTGGTCCGCCGTGCGGACTGGTCAGCGGACCGCGGATCAGACCGGCCAGATCGGTGGGTGTGGAGGCCCG
>JBIKWS010000499.1:0-3915 GCA_044356195.1 Cyanophyceae cyanobacterium | reverse complement strand
CGGAAGCCTGATCATCGGTGAGCATCAGGGCATCCAGAGCCTCGGATGGATCATGGCGGTGGGGACGGCGACGTGCATGACCGCGGGTCTGACGTTCCTGCCGGCGGTGCTGACGTTGCGGGGGCGGACGAAGCCGTCTGCCTGAAATGTAAAATTTATGGACGCGACCCCATTGCCTGGAATCGGGTGGCGACGTCCCCGTCGCCTTTTCCAAGTCCTTGGTGTGCGATCACGACGCTGACACGCCTTCCCATCGCTCCGGGGGAATCCCTTCGAACAGGGCTTTGAGGCGCGCGCCGCGGGCGGGTTGGATGTGCGCGATGTGGGCGATCCGGCCGCGCAAATGGGCTTCGAAGTCCGCGTGGCCGTCCCGGTTCTGCGACGCGCTGCCGTGCCGGCCAATGTTGCACAGAATGGCCTTCAACTGATCGTACTGTTCCCTGGGCACCGCCGGCTTTTCGTTGAGCACCAATCCCACGGCGCGCTGGGAGACGGACTTCGTCTGGACCCGGACCTTGCGCCAGTTCACCTCGAAGCCTTCCTCGATCGCGATCGCGCCGATCCGGGTGAGCAGGGCGTCGGCAGCTCGACGCAGCTCCGGTCCACCGCTGATCAAGAGGTCGTCGGCGTAGCGGGTGTAAACCGCCGCGGCGGCCTCGGCGTATCCGCGCAACCGGCAGTCGAGGCGGAAGGCCGCGAGGTTTGCGAGCGCAGGGGAAGCCGGGCTTCCCTGCGGCAGATGCGGCATCCGATGCATTTCCCGGATTCGGTTGGAGGCACCCGCTGGGCATCCCGCGAAAATGTGTAAAGGCGTGGATGTCGTGCACAGGCACGCCAGCAGGCGGGCCACGGCGACGGGATACCCGGCGTGGCGGAAGGTGGCATCCACCCGGGCCCGGCAGATCGAGGGGAAGAAGTCTGCGAGGTCCAGGCGAAGCACGGTGGCTTTCCCGGTGTGTGGCGCGACGTGGGAAAGCGTGTTTCGTCCGACGACGAATCCATGGGCGGAATCGTGCACGGGAATCGATTGCAGGATTCCGTCCAGGATCCGCCGTTGGATTCGGGCCAGTCTGGGTTTCGGAGCTTCCAGCAATCGGTATCCGCCCGTCCGTTTGGGAATCCATTGCCAGCGGTAGTGACGGAGGGCCTGTGACCCTCCCTGGCGCAACCATTCACCCGGGTCGGCGAGCCAGAGCAGTTCGTTTGGATCCAGGTCCAGCCAATCGGCCAGTTCGCCCGCCGACTCCAGGCGGTGCACTGGCCAATGCCATCGTGATTCAGGAACGGGCTCGGAATGAAGTCGCTCGTATAGGCCTGGGCGTTGGCGAGCGAGCGCCTTCCGCAAAGTGTCGTCCACCGAGAGGATCGCCGTCACCGCCTCCAACGTGGGTCGACTGCCGGGCGGATGCTGCCTCAGGAGTTTCGTGATGGCCGATGCGAACGCCCGCGGGCATTTGCCGAGTTGGCTCTGGACCCGCTGCTGCATGGATTCCCGATCCCATTCTCCCCGGAGGAGCAGGCGGGCCAGAGCGCGCAGTTCCGTCGTGATCGGCATCAGGCAGGTAGACGCTGCCCCAACGTGTCCTGTCTGGCGGGAGCAAGCCTGCACCTCGGGTGCAGTGTCGCTCCTGCGATGGAATGCCTGATGATCGAACTCCCCGGGGTAACCCCGGAGGACCGGAGACGAACTCCAGTCTGCTTGGGGCAGCGTCTCCGGGGACTGTTCTTTGGGGCCTCCCGCCGTTCAATCACGGAGTTGGTGTCGTCTTCGTCACGGGCGCATCTTGACACTGCCCGCTTTGGGAAAGATTCGGGGCGGCGATGTCCTCATCGCCTCGGGAATGGCTTTGAAACGGCGACGAGGACGTCGCCACCCCGTTCCACGCGGCCTACAAGGGGGAGTTGGTAGTCCCCAGAGCCTCGCCTGAGTGAAGGCCGGGTGCCCTCACCCGGTGGATCCTTCAATCGCCGCGTGGGGGCACGCGGCCTTCAGGGGGAGACCACTGGCGGCCTCCCCCTCTCCCCGCCCTTCAGTTCATCGCGTCGAAGCGGTCCAGGTTCATGACCTTGGTCCAGGCGGCGACGAAGTCCCCGACGAACTTCTGTCGGCCGTCTCCGCTGGCGTAGACCTCGGAGAGGGCACGCAGTTGCGAGTTCGATCCGAACACCAGGTCCACCGAGGTGGCCATCCACTTGGTCTTGCCGGTGGTGCGGTCGGTGCCCTCGTAGAAGTGCGCGCACTTCGGCGAGACCTTCCAGTCGACGTTCATGTCGAGGAGGTTCACGAAGAAGTCATTCGACAGGACGCCGGGCGTCGTCGTGAGCGCCCCGAGTTGCGGGTATCCGACGTTCGCACCGAGGACGCGGAGGCCGCCGATCAGCACGGTCATCTCCGGCGCGGAGAGCGTGAGCAGCTGGGCGCGGTCGACGAGCGTCTCGGGTGCTGGCCGGTCCAGTTCGTTGCCGAGGAAGTTCCGGAATCCGTCCTGCTTGGGTTCGAGCACGGCGAACGAGTCGACGTCGGTCATGTCCTGGGTGGCATCGGTGCGACCCGGGGTGAAGGGAACGCGGATGTCGTGGCCTGCCTTGCGCGCGGCGGCTTCGACGGCGGCGGAACCTGCGAGGACGATCATGTCGGCCATGGAGACCTTCCGCGTGGTGCTGCCGGCGTTGAACTCCTTCTGGATCCGTTCGAGGACGGCGAGGACCTCACCGAGTTGCTTCGGCTGGTTGACCTCCCAGTCCTTCTGGGGAGCGAGCCGGATGCGAGCGCCGTTGGCTCCGCCGCGACGGTCGCTGCCGCGGAAGGTCGAGGCGGAAGCCCAGGCGGTGGAAACCAGTTGGGAGATGGGAACGCCGGCGGAAAGCACGCGCGTCTTCAAGACTTCGACGTCCTGCGCATTGACGGGTTCGAAGTTCAGTGGCGGCAGGGGATCCTGCCAGGTGAGCTGTTCCTTGGGCACTTCCGGCCCGAGGTAGCGGGAGCGCGGACCCATGTCGCGATGGGTGAGCTTGAACCACGCCTTGGCAAAGGCGGCCTCGAACTGATCGGGGTTTTCGAGGAAGCGCTTTGTGATCTTGCCGTAGGCCGGATCCATGCGCAGGGCGATGTCGGTGGTGAACATGATCGGCGCATGCTTCTTCGAGGCGTCATGGGCATCGGGGACCGTGCCCTTGGCGGCACCGCCCTTGGGGGTCCACTGATGGGCACCGGCGGGGCTCTTGGTCAGCTCCCACTCATGGCCGTAGAGGTTGGCGAGGTACATGTGCGTCCAACGTGTGGGAGCGGCGGTCCAGGCTCCTTCGAGTCCGCTGGTGATGGTGTCCACGCCCTTGCCCGTACCGAACTTGTTCTTCCAGCCCAGACCCTGTTCTTCGAGCGGGGCGGCCTCGGGTTCGGGTCCGACGTTGCTGGCCTTTCCGGCGCCGTGGGCCTTGCCGAAGGTGTGGCCGCCGGCAATGAGGGCGACGGTTTCCTCGTCGTTCATGGCCATGCGCGCGAAGGTTTCGCGGATGTCCTTGGCAGCGGCGAGGGGATCGGGGTTGCCGTTGGGACCCTCGGGATTCACGTAGATCAGGCCCATCTGGACCGCGGCGAGAGGCTTCTCCAGCTTGCGGCCCTCGGCGTAGCGCTTGTCACCCATCCACTCCGCTTCCGGTCCCCAGTAGATGTCCTCCTGCGGTTCCCAGACGTCCTCGCGTCCGCCGGCGAAGCCGTAGGTCTTGAAGCCCATGGATTCGAGCGCGACGTTTCCGGTCAGGACCATCAGGTCCGCCCACGAGATGCGGTTTCCGTACTTCTGCTTGATCGGCCAGAGCAGACGGCGAGCCTTGTCGAGGTTGCCGTTGTCCGGCCAGCTGTTCTGCGGAGCAAAGCGGTGCATTCCCGTGCCTGCACCGCCGCGTCCGTCCTGA
>JBIKWS010000024.1:0-13529 GCA_044356195.1 Cyanophyceae cyanobacterium | reverse complement strand
CAGGAGTGCCAGCCATCGGTCCTCCGGTGTGCCACCGGGCAGGAGGTACATCTGCTCGCCCTGTGCCGCGAAGGAAAGGGTGCCCTTGAGGACGGGCTGGTCGACCACGGTCAGGTCAATCACCTGAAAGCCCCGGGTGCTGTTGAAGAAGTAGACCGTGTTGCCATCGATCTGCCAGATGTCGGACTCCACCACCGCCCGCGTTCCGCCCGCTTCGCCGCGGGTGTCCGTGGTGGGGATCCCGGGTGCGGGGCCGCCAAATCCCGTGCTGGCATCCACGCCACTGACCGGAGAAGTCTTCGACGTCGATACCGCCGCGGAGAACTCCCGGCGGCCGCTGAAGAAGCGGGCGGGCAATGGCAGTTCGTCCTCCGTCTCCCCCTTCGCGCGGAGGAGTTCGACCTCGGCCTGCATCGGCACGGTCAGGGTGACCTCGTCCTCGCCGGCCGCCGGCCAGTGATCCTTCCGCGGAATCCAGGCTCCGGTCCCCATCCGAGGACGGCTTTCCAAGGTGATGTGCCGGCAGCCCTCGGGCAGCCGCACGGTGACAAGGAGGTTGGTGCCGGAAGGTCGGATACCCGTGATGACGGGTTCCTTGCCATCTCCAGCGTGGGCTCGCAGGGCGAGCAGCGCGATGAGCCAGACCACCAGGGCCAGCCCCATCCGAGCGCGATTTTGAATGTTCATGGGTTTTACGAAGGTCATTGCCGGGGCGCTCACGCGCCCCGGCCGGCGTTCAATCCGCACGTGGGGTTGCCACCTCCACGTACGGGGCCGGCCCGGCACCAGCAGCATCGTCCTCCCGCCCAGCGGGCGCGATGGCAGAATGGACACCGTTACCCACACGTTGATCTGGTGTCGCTTCCGCGAGGTCGCCGGACCGGCCCCAAAACCCATATGGCCCCGGGGTCTCCGGACCGGACATCGGCCCTGTTGGATCCCTGGGTTCGAACCATTCCACGAACAACTCTTCCAACGTCAGGGGAAACACGTTCACGCGGACCCCGGACAAAGTCCTCAGACGGTCCAACTGCGCATCGTCTGAAACCCGAGCGATGGCGGTGAGCACCGGACCCAACCGCTCGCTCCGCAAACTTCCCGGCACCTCGACGGCCGGAGGAACCTCGCCACCGGGGAACACCACCTGGACCCGCCGCATGGTCCGTTGCCAGTCCTCGACCGTCCCCTCGCCCACAATTCGTCCGTGATCGAGGATGCCCACATGCGTGGCGAGGCGTTCGACATCCGCCAACAAGTGGGTGCTCAACAGGATGGTACATCCCTCGGTCCGGACCAGGGCCTCCACCAGGCATCGCAACAGATCGCGACGCACGATCGGGTCGAGCCCCGCTGCTGGTTCGTCCAGCAGCAGGACGTCAGGCCGTGCGGCAAGAGCCGCCAAGATTGCGGCGAGACGCTGGTGCCCACCGGAAAGCCGTCCCAACGGCCTGTTCCAGGGCAGTTCCCAGCGTCCCGCCAGTTCGCGCGCCAGCCCGCTATCCCAGCGCTCGAAAAAGTGTGCGGAGTACCGATTCAGGTCTTCCAACGTCATCCAGTCCGGCGGACGCCCCCCCTGGGCGACATACGCCACGCGCTGGCGCATCTGTGCCGAAGTGTTCCACCAATCCTTGCCCAGCAACCGTGCCTCGCCATGGTCGGCCCGAAGCAGGCCCATCAACAAACGCAGGGTCGTCGTCTTCCCCGCCCCGTTACGACCAATCAACCCGTACACCGCTCCGCGCTCCACCCTGAGGTCGAGACCGTTGACCGCAACCACTCCACGGAAGGTCTTGGTCAGGTTCCTCGCTGTGATCGGCGCTTCCATGCAGTGAACTCCATTGGCCAATTTGCGGGGACGGCATCATCCACCGGAAACGACCGAGAACTTGATGGGTTCGTCCTGAGGGTTGGCCTCGGGCTTTTCGATGGCCGCCAGTTCTTCGCGGACCACCTGCACCACCCGGCCACCCGGGACGCCCAGTTGCGAAGCCTCCAGCGCCAATTGCCGCGCGGAACGCCGGATCGCCTGTTCCTGCTCCGCGGGTGCAAGTCCCACAGGATTCAATGCAACATACGCTCCCTTGCCATGACGCAGTTCCAGAACGCCCTCGCGCGCCAATTCGTTGTAAACGCGGACAACGGTGGTGGGATTGACGGTGAGGGCAGAGGCCAGTTCGCGGATGGACGGCAACTGGTCGCCGGGACGAAGGGTCCCACCCGCGATGTAATACTTCACCTGATCCATCAATTGGCGGTACGCCGGAACTCCGGAGCGCGGATCCAATTGAAGGTGAAGGGCTGACGGCATAACGGACCTGTTGACTGTTTGATAACACCCAAACAGATAAAGTCAATGGTCCGCTGCCCCCCGCAACGAGGTGGCGACGTCCTCGTCGCCATTCCAGAGCCTTTCCCATGGCGATCCGGACATCGACCGCTGCGACCAGACCCTTCTTGGATTCGGCGATTCCGGAGCACAGGGTTGTCGCGATGTCCGGTACGCATGCTTCCGGCGGGACCGTTCGGGTGGCCCGGACCGCCATGGCCACCCGCTTCGAGGTCGTCCTTCACGGCGCACGTCCAGAATCACTGCGCGCCGCGGCCGAAGAGGCCCTGGACGAGATCGAGGCGGTGGAATCCTGGCTTTCGCCCTACCGCCCGGAAAGCGAACTGTCCCGACTCCATAGAGCCGGCGTGGAACAACCGTTGCGGGTCGATCCGCGACTTCTCCGCTTCCTCGTGCTCGCCCGGGACTATAGCCGCCGGACAAATGGCCTGTTCGATCCTACGCTTGGCCCCCTCGTCCGGGCGTGGGGCTTTCAAGGAGGACGGACGGCAACCCCGGATGCCTCCGCCATTGCGCAGGCTCGCACCCTTGTCGGATGGAACCAGGTCTTCATCGACGAAGCCGCCGGCACGATTCAATTGGCGCGTCCGGGAGTCGAACTTCATCCCGGAGCCATGGGCAAGGGCTATGCCCTCGACCGTGCCGTGGAAATCCTGCGCGACGCCGGGATCGAGAATGCACTGATCCATGGTGGCACGAGCACGGTCTGCGCCCTCGGATCCCCGCCAGATGCCGACGGATGGGAGATTTCACTGCCGGAACCCCCGGTCGGATCCACGCGTCCATGGCCCGAAGGCCGGCCTCCACGGATCAGCCTCCGGGACACCACGCTTTCCGTGAGTGCCGTGTGGGGCCGACCCGATGCAGCAATCAATCACATCCTGGACCCACGGACGGGCGACCCTGCCGCCGGCATGGCGCTGGCGGCGGTGGCCGCTCCGTCAGCGACCGACTCGGACGTCTGGTCGACCGCATTGCTCGTGGGTGGTCCTCCGTTGATGGCGGGCGAGGCATGGGCACGCTGGTGGTGTCTGGAAGCGAATTGACACCCGAGCGCGCCGCCCTCCTCAACCACCGCCACGATTCCGGATCGTCTCGAGGCGTTTCCGCATGGCTTCGATGCGTTCCGGATTCCGTGGGGCGAGATTGTCGACCTCACCGGGATCGGACTGGAGATCGTAAAGCTGTGGGCTGGGGTCGTTGCCGAGCTCGGTGTCGGTCGGCTCGTTCCGCTTGGGGCCCGGCCCGCCAGGAATGTACTTCCACCGGCCCTCGCGCAGCGCCAGCCCACCCGCCTGTGCGACGACATGATCCCGTCCGACGGGAGATTCGCCGAGCAGCGCTGGGAGGTGCGGTTCGGCATCCACCCATGTTCCGGTTGGAAAGGGTTGATCCAAAAGGGCCGCGAAGGTGGCCGTGAAATCAACGTGGCACATCAGCGCGTCGGAAACGGCCGGCTTCACCCGGGCAGGCCACCGCACCAACATCGGCACCCGCGTGCCGCCTTCGAAGCGGCTGTACTTTCCACCCCGCCAGGGCCCCGCCGGTTGATGGCCGGCGAGTCGGTTGACCGCATCATCCCGGTACCCATCGTCTACAACCGGCCCATTGTCGCTGCTGAACAAGACCAGCGTGTCGCGCGCCAACCCGAACCGGTCCAGCGCCACCAACACCTGTCCCACGCAATCATCCAGCTCCATCATGGCATCGCCGCGCGGTCCATGCGGCGTCTTGCCGACAAACCGGGGATGAGGCACGCGCGGTACGTGGATGCCGTGGGGCGCAAGGTATAGGAAGAAGGGTTGTGTCCGATGGCGCTCGATGAAGTTCACTGCGGCGCGTGCGAAGTCGTCCGACATTTCCTCGTCCTTCCATCGCGCCGCACGGCCACCGCTCATATAGCCGATGCGCGAGATGCCATGGACAATGGTCATGTCATGCCCGTGGCTCGGATGCATCTTCAGCAACTCCGGGTTTGCCCTTCCTGTGGGTTCGTTGGTGATCGGTTCCTTGAAACTGACCCGGATCGGATCGAGGGGATCCAGCCCAACGACACGGCGGTCCTGCACGTACACGCAAGGGACGCGGTCGCCGGTCGCGGGCATCAGGAAGGCATGCTCGAATCCCAACTCCAGCGGGCCCGGTTTGATCTCTCCGTTCCAATCGGTTTTGCCCGGGCCCGGCCCCAAACCGAGATGCCATTTCCCAACGACGCCGGTGCGGTATCCGGCCCGCTGGAAGACCGAGGCCAGCGTTGGTTTCGCCGGATCCAGGATCAGGGCTGCGTCTCCCGGAAGCACGCCCGTTCCCTTCTGCCGCCACGCGTACATTCCCGAAAGGAGCGCGAAGCGCGAAGGCGTACAGGTGGCTGCGGGAGCGTGGGCATCCGTGAACCGGACGCCCTGACGGGCCAACCGGTCCAGATGTGGTGTGGGAATCGTGCGCGCCCCATAACATCCCAGATCACCCCATCCCACGTCGTCGGCGTAGATCACGACAACATTGGGTCGCGCCGGAGCAGACCGTGCGGTCCAACCCAACACCAGGACGGTCGCGAGTCCGAAGACCCAGAGAAACCTGCGACAGATCTGTGAGGTATTCATAGGGAGCAATACGAAGACTCTGCCCTCCGGCTGTTCGCAGACTCAATCTCCGCGGTTCACTCAACGCGGCATTTTCCGGGATCCGTTCGTGGACGGATCCTTTGGCTGCCGGCCCCCCTTGAAACAGGTCAGCCGGTTGCCCGCATCCTTTGCAAACCTCAGTCCATCTTCGATCAACCGTGGCGATAACTCAGGTCCACCATCGGATCAATGCCCCACCGGGCCGCCGTCTGCAGCAGGTCGGGAGTGAGAGCCCAACGATCCGGTTCCGGATCGCCCACATGCGCCGGGTTCGCTCCCTTCAAGGCCATACATCCCGTGTTGTCGCCCGTGCGGGCAATGACACCGAGTTCTTCCGGGGAGAACGTCACCTCGGGAATTGTTGCCAGTTCCTCGATCTTCCGCTCGATCGGCTTCCCCGAAACTTCCTCGATCAGCGTCGGCACCACGCACCGCACCGGCGCCTGCGCAAGATTCCACGCACAGGCCATCTGCAAGGGCGTGAGCCCATGCCGCACCGCAATCGGCCGCAATTGCTCCAGCTTTTCGCAACCCGCTTCCACCCACCCAGGCGCACGATAGGAGCGGTGATCAGAGGGACCAAAACGATGCCCCGGCTGCACATCATCGTGAAAGATGCCACCGTGATCGACCACCCGGGTCATGACTTGAACGTCGAAGGCGCGCGCGGCCGCGAGCGGTAGTAGGCCAGGCCACGGTTCCAACGGACTCAGGATGATCATCGCGGCATCGATGACCTCGTGGAACCGCTCGAAACACTGGAGCAGATCCAACGTGAACCCGTTCGCCGGCCCCGGCGCCACACCCAACCTCTCGGTCAAACCTTCATCGCGAACCAATCGCATCGCATCCCACACCGCATCGCTCCCGTAACCGATGGAATCCGGATTGTGCAGGAGCAGCAGATCCAGTCGGCCAACCCCCAATCGCTCCAGGGACCTTTCCGTCGCCATGCGCACATACGCCCCAAAGTCCCGCGGATTGCGCAGGGACGGGTCGGTAAACCGGGGGTAACCCTTCGCTCCATCCCGACGCGTCGCGTAGAAGTCATGCCCAACGGCCCCCACCAGGCAGTAGCTGTCCCGTCGATAACCACTCAGCGCCCTCCCCAACAACCGATCGGCCTCCCCCGCACCGTACACGTCCGCCGTGATGAACGTCCGGATGCCCAGAGACCACGCCTGCTGCACGGTCGCCACCCAGCGCCCCTCATCGAGGGCCTGCCCAAAATGCATGAACCTCCCACCATTCCAGCTTCCAAACGCAGCGCGCGTGATGTCCATGTCCCAGTATGGCCCGCCACATTCCGGTTGGCATCCGCGGAGTTGTTCGGGATCGGCATGCGCCAAAGGTGCCACACCCTCCTTCCAATCAAGGATTCCATCGCAGGCCCGCGCCTTCCGAAAGCGGCTTCTTTCGTCGGAAGTCCCAGTAGTTGGTGGATCCCTTCCGTTCCACGTGGCCGTCGAGAAAGAGGAAATACGCCCCACTGCCGTGCGCATTCGTGTGTCCATTCCCTTCCGCCGCCACCGCCGCGAGCTTTCCGTTCTCAAACAACCACACCAGCGTCGCCGGTTCTGGAATCGCCGAGGCCGTTGTCGTCCGGGCCTCCTCGCCGGATCCATTGACCCGTCGGTTGAGGGCATAGTGGAACAGCATGCGCCCATTGCTCCGGCGCGTGTTCGCCGGACAGAGCCAAACCGTCTTCGGCAATGCCGCCGTTGGATTGGTTCGCCAGCCTCCCTCCTCATGATAGGCCTTCAAACCCATGGAACGGGGCAGGTCCACATACCAGGCATCCCGTGTGGAGATCCCGTTGGGCGCCCCATCGTAGGGCAGTCGGTCCGCGTTGTCCGAGAGGTGGATGAAGGTTGCGGCGCCCCATTGGCGGAGATGTGAGAGACAGGCGGTGGACCGACTCCGGCTTTGAGCCTTTCCCGACGCGGCCCCGAGCGTCCCGGCGATGATGGTAATGACAGCGAGGACAATCAGGAGCTCCAGGAGGCTGAAGGCGTTTGGACGGAAGTCTGGTGCCGTCTGGGCAGATCTTGGGTTTCGAACCATGCCTGGTTCTACAGTGGAACCCGCTGAAGGTTACTGGGTTTGTGCGGTTGTAGCGGGCCTTGTCCCTCATTGCTTCCATGGTTTCTGCTATTTCTGTGTTGTCAGAAACTCACGATGTCCGTAGTTTCTGTCCGGACAGAAACTAAGCGCAATGAACCACCACTCCCATGAACTACCTCGTCGCCACCTACACCACTTACCTCGCCATCAGCATCGCCCTCACCATCTGGGTCGCCAAAACGCTGCACAAGAATGGGCGCCAGTTCCTGGTCGATAGCTTCCATGGCAACAACGCCCTCGCTGACTCGGTCAATCACCTCCTGATCGTCGGCTTTTATCTCATCAACATCGGGTACGTCGCTCTTGCCCTGAAATTCTCGGCCCACGCAACCAATCTCCAGGAGTTGATCGAAGCCGTCAGCACCAAGGTCGGAACCGTCATGCTGATCCTCGGTGGGATGCACTTCCTCAACATCGCCGTGTTCGCGCGCTGGCGCCGCCGCGCCATGCACGTCCCCACGCCTCCCCCACTCCCTCCCGTCCCGTACCTCCGGGATGCCAAGCCCTGATCCGATGTTCCACGTGGAACGTCGATGGCAGGAGGGACGGACGGGGAGTTCCCCGTTCCCAGTTCCCAGTTCCCAGTTCCCAGTTCCCAGTTTTCCAGAAGACGGATGTCACCCCTCAGGGTGCACAACCAACGTTTCCATTGCTGGCAACTGGCACCTGGGAACTTTATCTGAAGGCCGGGTGCCCCCACCCGGCGGTCTGAGCTAAGGTTGCCACAGCCAAGGATCGAATCTCAGATGCTGGCAACTGGGGACTGACAAGTGGGATCTCTATCTGTAGGCCGGGTGCCCTCACCCGGCGGAGGTTGCTAAACCCCGGATCTATGTGCCGGACGCGTTGGAAGGGATAGTCCCGGTGGGTGCGAAGCACGGACGCAGGGAAGGGCGTGTCGATCTGAAATCTGCACCCCAGCAGGGGGCCCAAACTCGCGGAGGTGCAACCCCTGCTGGTGTCGGTGACTGCTTGGATATCCGGGACCCGAAGTTTCCTTCTACGCCGGCTTACTCGCTTCAAAACCTCTTGCGTAGCCAAAAGGCACGCCGATTGACTTCTGCTGGCAAAGCCTGCGAAGACGACCCTGATCCACATTTCGGGCAACTGGGAACTGGCGACTGTAAACTCTCCCTGAACTCAGACCGGTTGCCGGACATCCCTATCCTGCCTAGGCTTCGCGGCCATGTCGTTCGTCTATCCAAAGCAGTACGATGTCATCGTGGTCGGGGGTGGCCATGCTGGGGTTGAGGCCGCGCTCGCTGCAGCTCGGATGGGCTGCTCCACCCTGCTGCTTTCCATCAACATCGACACGATCGGCCAAATGTCCTGCAACCCGGCGATCGGGGGATTGGCCAAAGGACATCTGGCTCGGGAGATCGATGCCCTCGGTGGGGAGATGGGTCGTGTGACCGACATGACCGGATTGCAATTCCGGATGCTGAACACCAAGAAGGGTCCCTCGGTTTGGGCCCCTCGGGCGCAGTGCGACAAGAAGGCGTATCAGTTCCGCCTGAAATGGATCTGCGAACGACAGCCCAACCTCGACATCAAGCAGGCCCAGACAAATCGGCTTCTGGTCCGGGATCAGCAGGTCTATGGCGTGGAAACCACACTGGAGGTTCAATACCACGCCACGACAGTGGTGGTGACCACCGGCACCTTTCTCCGGGGTCTCATGCACATCGGATCCAATCAGCAGACAGGTGGACGTGCCGGGGAAGCAGCAGCCATGGGACTGTCCGGATCGTTGAAGGAAATTGGTCTGGAGCTCGGTCGGCTGAAGACCGGTACACCGCCCAGGTTGGTGCGTCAGTCCATCGACTTCACCCGATGCGAGGTCCAGCCCGGAGACGAACCCATTCCCTGGTTCAGCTTCTGGAAGGAGGAGCTCTGGTCGGATGAGCTGGATGGCTTGGAACGTGAACGGTCGATCAAACCCAACGGGACGTTCCACGTGGAACAATCGAGGGGGGGTTCCACGGGTCCTTATCCTCCTGGTTCAATTCTGGCACGGGCCGGTGGTCAGCATCCGTGCTACATCACATTCACCACGGACAAAACCCGGGAGCTCATCCTGGCCAACCTGCATCGTTCGCCCATGTACTCGGGAGTCATTGAAGGGGTGGGACCGCGGTACTGCCCGAGCATCGAGGACAAGTTTGTCCGATTTGCCGAGAAGCCCACACATCAGATCTTCCTCGAGCCGGAGGGCATCTCGACCGACGAAATCTACGTGAACGGCTTCTCAACCTCGCTTCCTTATGAAGTCCAGATCCAGATGGTGCGAAGCATCACTGGGTGTGAAAACGCAGAGATCCTGAGACCGGCATACGCGGTGGAGTATGACTTTGTGCACCCGACACAGTTGAAGCCAACGCTGGAGACAAAGGCGTGCACGAACCTCTTCCTGGCGGGCCAGATCAATGGAACATCAGGTTACGAGGAAGCAGGTGCCCAAGGGATCATGGCCGGGATCAACGCCGCGCTGCGGGTGCAGAGGAAGCCCGAGGTCGTCCTCGGTCGCGACGAGGCGTACATCGGCGTTCTGATCGACGACCTGGTCACCAAGGGAACAATGGAGCCGTATCGGATGTTCACGAGTCGCGCCGAGCACCGCCTGCTATTGAGACAGGACAATGCGGATCTTCGATTGTCCGGAATCGGCCATGCTTGTGGGCTGTTGCCGAATCATCGGATGCAGCGGGTCGAGGCAAAGGCCGCCGAGGCCAGAGTGGAAATGGAGCGACTCGAAACCACCAGGGTGGGTGGAGAAACGTTGGCCCAGCTACTGCGAAGGCCTGAAGTCAGTTATGCATCCCTGCCGGGCCGGCGAGAAGACCTCTCCGTTGAGGTCCAGCATCAGGTGGAGACGGAGATTAAATATGCGGGATACATCCGGCGCCAAGCCACGGAGGTGGATCGATTCCGGGCGTTGGAGGCACAGATGATTCCATCGGACTTTGATTATGCTTCGGTGGCGAGTCTGCGAACGGAGGCGCGGATCAAGTTGGATCGGATCCGACCTGCGACCGTGGGTCAGGCATCGCGAATCTCGGGTGTCACTCCGGCCGACCTGAGCCTGGTGATGGTCTGGCTGAAGCGTGGACGCATGGCGGATGCCAATGATTAACGTTATTTACTGTGTCTTCCGATTGTTTTTGGCTCTGCGCCCTCCGTTGGCCACCGACATGCGTATCGGATGACCCGTGTGACCAACGATCTGAACAACATGGGAACAACTCCGGTAGGTTTGGTCGGCTTCGGACTTGTCAAGGGTGATCGGCCCCGGTAATGATCCCCTGTCTCCACTGATATTTTTAACGCGCCTGAGTGGGCGCGTTGGCGGCCTTGGGCGGTGCAATCCGTGTGTCACCCCCAAGGCCGCTTTTTGTGTATTCGTGCGTTTTTGAGAGGATCCTGCCCGAGCCATTCGACGATTCCATCGACTCTGTTTGGGTCCCATGAAGATCCGCGCAGGTTTCAGGAATGCCGCAGATGGAAGGCAGGATTCAGGCATCCGGGGGCGAGGAACAAACGGCCGTCCCGATGCCTGTGAACCAAGTGGGAGGTTCGACCGCCGGGAGCGAACTTTGCACTATTCAAGGCCAATCCGGCCACGTAGATAAGAGGCAACGTTACCCCTTCAGGTATTCCGTCATGAAACTTGCACGCCCACACCCCTCTTCCCGCGGGTTTACACTCATCGAGTTGCTCGTCGTGATCGCCATCATTGCGATCCTTGCCGGAATGCTTCTGCCCGCCCTTTCGAAAGCCAAAACGAAGGCTCAGGGCATCAGCTGTGTCAACAATGCGAAGCAGTTGGGCCTTTGCTGGCAGCTCTATGCGGTGGACTTCAACGACAACATGGTGCCGAACGCCATTGGCTCCCGGAACGCATGGATTGATGGGTCCGGCTCAGCCGCAGCCTACGATCTCCCGGGGGCGACGAACATCGCCACGCTCCAGCGCGGGTTGCTATTCAAGTACAACAGCTCCGTAAAGATCTATGCCTGCCCTGGCCAGAAGCTCGTTTACGCCCTGTCCCGCAACCGCGAACTGACCCTCCCACCAGCCCGTAGCTTCTCGATCAGTGGTCAGATGAACGGTGGAACGGATGGTGGGGCGGCCGGTGTCGTCCCGATCATTCTTGGTTCGAACCCATCCACTGCGCGAGCGTACCGAAAGCTGACAGACATCAATCGGCCCGGGCCGTCCCAGGCCTTCGTCTTCATCGACGAGAGCCACTACACCATTGATGATGGATACTTCGCGGTCCGAGTGAACGAACCCGTCTGGCAAAACTACCCGGCCTACCGTCATGGCAATTCAGCGAGCATGAGTTTTGCCGATGGTCACAGCGAGCTGAAGCGGTGGCTGGAACCGTCGACGGGCACACTGAGGAATCCCAGTGGCAACGCACCTGCGCCCGCCTTCGGGGGCCAGCGCAATCGGGACCTCCAATGGCTGTCGGAACGTTACATCGATCCGCCCCGGCCCTGAACAAGCGCACATCCAGAGCCTCCATTGACTTTTGCAACCAGCCGCGGCGATCTTCATTCAGTTCACACCATGAGATTCGGCATCAATTCCTTCCTGTTTGTTTCCCCATTCACGACCGACAGCGTGAAGCTGTTCGCGAAGTTCAAGAAGTGGGGGTTCGATTCCGTCGAGCTTCCGATCGAGGATCCCTCGCACATCGACCCGGTGAAGGTCCGGGCTGCCTTGGACAAGGCCGGCCTCGCATGCGGGTCGATCTGTGCGTGCATGGGACCGGGGCGTGACTTCCGTGGGACACCGGAGGAGCAGCAGACGGCGATGACGTACTGCAAGGCGTTGATCGACCAAGCGGTCATCATTGGTTGCCCGTCGATCATCGGTCCGGTGTACAGCGTGGTGGGGAAAGCGGACGCGGTGGAGCCGGCGCAGCAGAAGATCGAGTGGGCTCTGGTGGTGAAGAACCTGAAGGAGCTGTGCGCGTACGCGGAGTCGAAGGGCATCCAGATCTGTGTGGAACCGCTGAACCGCTTCGAGACGGATTTCCTGAACACGTGTGATCAGGGTCTCAAGCTGATCAAGGCAGTGAAGTCGAAGGCGCTGAAGCTGCACCTCGATACCTTCCACATGAACATCGAGGAGAAGAACCAGGCGGCCTCGATCAAGAAGGCAGGTCCACTGCTGGCCCACTTCCACGCCTGCGGCACGGATCGTGGAACGCCGGGTGGCGATTCGCTGAACTGGAAGGAGATCGTCGGAGCGCTGAAGTCGATCGGCTACAACGGCGACGTCGTCATCGAATCCTTCACCACCGACGTCAAGGTGATCGCCCGTGCGGCGGCCATCTGGCGGAGGATCGAGCCGACGCGCGACGAGATCGCGGTGGACGGCCTCGCCAACCTGAAGAAGTTGTTCAAGAAGAAGTGAGATCTGGCTGCCCCGCGGCTTGACCCCACACTCCGTTTCAAAAGAAAAAGGACACCGATGCGTTTGCTTCGAACCTGCTCCACCGTAGGACTCCTTGCTGGAGCCCTGGGATTTCTCGCCTTCACCGGATGCCGTCTGACCCCTCGTGCCGTCGCCGAGGAGCGTGCGGGTTCGATCCAGCTCTTCAACGGGAAGGATCTTTCCGGATGGGCGGGTGTTCCGGGCCTGTGGACAGTGGAGGATGGCGCGATCACCGGAACGACCACGAAGTTTGACCCGATCAAGAACAACACGTTCCTGGTGTGGACGAATGGTGTGGTCGACAACTTTGAGCTGCGGCTGAAGTACCGTGTGTTCAATGGCAACTCGGGCATCCAGTACCGAAGCCAGGTGTTGGACGCCGAGAAGGCGATTGTGGGCGGCTATCAGGCCGACCTCGAGGCGGGCAAGACCTACTCGGGCATCCTGTATGAAGAGCGCGGCCGTGGGATCCTGGCGCTTCGCGGCCAGCGGACCCACATCACCGAGGAGAATGGCCAGACCAAGGTGAACCTGCTGGGAGAGGTGGCCAAGGGGCCTGAGCTCCAGCAGTACATCCGCCACGAGGACTGGAATGACTACCTCATCGTTGCGGACGGAAACCATCTCATGCACTTCATCAACGGCAAGATGATGGTGGATGTCATCGACGCGCAGGCGGCGAAGGCGGCGAAGTCCGGAGTGTTGGCCTTGCAGGTTCACGCGGGGCCGCCGATGAAGGTCCAGTTCAAGGACATCCTGTTGAAGAAGCTGCCCTGAACGGGTGGCGTTACCTGCCTTGGCAGGATCGGACGACAAAAGGCCGGCTGGGAAAAACCCAGCCGGCCTTTTCGTTCCCTTGAAAGGGTGGTGTTGATCAGTTCCCCGGGGAGGCTTCCTTCCATCGACCGCGGTCGATGTCTTCGACATAGCGTTGGGCGAACCAGTTGTTCCACGAGTTCCACATCAACGACTGATCAAAGATGGCCCGG
>JBIKWS010000498.1:0-3918 GCA_044356195.1 Cyanophyceae cyanobacterium | reverse complement strand
GCAGTGCGAAGATGCGTCCCCTCCAACTCGGACCTGAACTTCCTCCTGTCCTGTGGCACACTGTTCGCGCATGCGCGCTGAATCGCTCGAATTCCTACGCACACTCGTCAACACACCCAGCCCTGTTGGGTATGAAACCCGCGGCCTTCGCGTCTGGCTCGATTACGCCAGCCAATTCGCGGCCACCACCCACTCCGACGCTTACGGCAACTGCGTCGCCACCCTCAATCCCGGTGCCGGCCCCCGCCTGATGCTGGCCGCCCATGCCGACGAGATAGCCATGTCGGTCTCCTATGTGACCCCGGAGGGATTCATCCATGTCCGCCGGACGGGCGGCATTGATCCCGCCATCACCAAGGCCCAGCGGGTCATCATCCACACCCGCAAGGGTCCCGTGAAGGGTGTGGTCGGGAACGTCGCGCCCCATCTCACGCGCGGCGATGGCGATCCGAAGCCGCCCAAGATCCACGACCTCTTCATCGACATCGGCACCGGATCCCGCGACGAAACCAACCAACTGGTCCGCATCGGCGATCCCATCACCCTCGCGAACGAATTCGACCTCCTGCGCGGGGACGTCGCGGTCGCCCGGGCCTTCGACAACCGCATTGGAACCTGGGCCGTGGCCGAAACCCTCCGTCTGCTGCAACCGCACGCGGCCGCCCTCCAATGGGAAATCTGCGCCGTGGCCAACGTGCAGGAAGAGGTGGGGCTCCTCGGTGCCCGGCAGATCGCCTACTCCCTCAACCCGGCCGCCGCCCTCGTCGTCGACGTCACCCACGCCACCGATTACCCCACCGTCGATCCCCGTCAGCACGGCGAGATCCGCATGGGCAAGGGCCCTGCACTGACCCACGGCGGGTGCAACCATGTGGAGGTCCTCGCGCGTCTGGAGTCAGTCGCCGAAGCCAAGGGAATCCCCCTCCAGCACGAGGCGATGTCGGCCACGTCGGGTACGGACACCGACGTCATCTTCTGGACCCGCGGCGGCATTCCGAGCGGGTTGATCAGCCTTCCCAACCGCTACATGCATTCCCCGGTGGAACTGGTGAACCTGAAGGACCTTCAGTACATCCCGGAACTCATGGCCGCCTTCGCGCTTTCGCTGCGAAAGGACGAGGCCTTCAAGGTGCGGATCTGAACCGGAGTCGGGTCAGCGAGCCTTGACGGCGACGTTGAGGCTCATCGCCCCGAACATCAGGTCCACCACGCGGGGATCCTCGCATCCCCGCGCCCGCAGCCGGGCGTCGATTCCCCGTTGCCCCGGGTACTTCAGGAGTGATTCCAGGATGTACCCGTGGGTATCGGAATCCCCGCAGAACAGCTTGCCGAACACCGGAACCAGCCAACGCAGATATTGGAAGTACAACCACCGGATCACGCCGTTCTCCGGCTTCCCGAACTCCAGGATCACCAGACGTCCTCCGGGCTTGAGCACCCGCAGCAGTTCATCCAGCCCCCGGTCGACGTCCGCCATGTTGCGGACGCCATAGGCGACGGTGACCGCATCAAAGCGCCCTTCCGAAAACGGCAACGCCAGCGCGTCGCCCTGAACGAAATCCACTCCGGCTGCGACCCCGCGGCGCCGCGCCACGGAAAGCATCGCCTCCGAGAAATCCAGTCCGGTCACCTTGGCCCCGGCTTGAGCCATCGCGAAGGCGACATCCCCTGTGCCACAGCAGACATCGAGCACGTCCATCCCTGGTCCCACTGCCGCCGCACGCACCATCCGGCGTTTCCACAACCGGTGCATGCCGAGACTCTGGAGATCGTTGATGAGGTCATAACGCGGAGCCACCGCGGCAAACAGGTCCACCACCCGTCCCGCCCGCTGTCCACCCTCCACGTAGTACTTGCTCGACACGCCCCGACCCTACGCCCGAACCCGGCGCACGCCAATGCGGTGACCGCGGGAAGTTGCCAGGAATCTGAATCTTCCAACTTCCAACTCCCTCCGCCTTCAGATCATGAAATCATCGGCGCCCATGGGTTGATCCTTCAACTCCTTCGCCTTCTGGACCAGATCCGCGACGGTGCGCTTCTCAAGGATGCCTGCGATGGCGTCCCGGACCTCCTTCATCACCGCGCGCAACGCGCAGCGCGATTCATCCGGGCAGTTGCACTTCTCGTAGAATTTCTCACTGACGCATCCCACCGGTGCCAGCGCTCCCTCGACATGACGGATGACCGCTGCCAGCAGGATCCTGTCCGGCGGCGCAGCCAGGCGATATCCCCCCGCGATGCCGCGGCGACTCTCGACGAACCGGCCATTCCTCAGCTCGTTGAGGATCTGTTCGAGGAAACGTTTCGGGATGTGCTGCTCGTCCGCAATGGTCTGGATGCGGACGACCTCCGGACCGTAGTACAACCCCAGATGGGTCAGCGCCCTCAGCGCGTACTCGCCCCGGACAGAGAGTTTCATGCGCGGCGAGCTTAGTGAGCCCTCGCCCGGGTTCAAGAGTCCGACCCGTTCAACCCTGCAGGAAACCCAACGTCGGCTGGGCGAAGTTCGGCAGGTTCGGAAACACGCTCGTCAACGAACCCGCGGGAACCCCGAACCACGCCGCAATCGTAGCGGCATACTGATCGAGGGACGTCGAGGGCAACCAGACGCCGCGCATGGAGACATCGTTCGGCCCCCCGATGGAAAGCTCCGGGAACTGACCGTAGACGTCCGCCGCCGAAAGCGCCCCGCCCATGACCAGATGATGGCTGCCCCAGGCGTGATCCGATCCACCGCCGGTCGACGGCAGGAATGTCCGGCCAAACTCCGACTCCGTGAACGTCACCACCTTGCCATCCAGGCCCAGCTCCTCGGTGGCCAGGTCGAAGGCCGCCATGGCATCCGCCAGTTCCTTGAACAGACCCAACTGCTGCATCGACTGGCTCACGTGCGTGTCGAAGCCGCCCTGCGACACGAAGAAGATCTGCCGGCTCATGCCCAGCGACGAACGGACCTTCAGGATCCGCGCGATCTGCTGGAGCTGCATTCCCAGACCTGTCTGCGGGAAGACCGTGGTCATGGCCCCTCCGCCCGCGAGCGCCGAGCCGAGGATCTGGCCGGTCTCCAGACCGTTCGCGGTATTCTGGTTGAGCGTCTGGACCAGCGACAATCCCGACCCAAACGAAAGGATCTGCTGGAAAGCATTGTTCCGCGCCAGGGACGCGGCCGAACCATCCGTTCCCGCCAACCCAAGCCCCCCGTTGCTGATCGATGCCTGCGTGGTCATCTGTCCGGAGAGGAACGCGGCATTGCCCGCCGTTGAAATCCCGGTCGGGAACGACGAGGAAAGATTCATCGAGCGCAGGATGTCGGCCGCTCGTCCGCCCCACCCCGTCGTGTTGCCGGGGAGGGTCTGCCATTGCTGCTGCTGGTCCGCGTGCGAGAACAGGTTTCGCGGAGCCAGGGCCTGCCCCGCCGCGAACTGCGACTTGGTCAGGGGCTGGATGAGGTTGCCCACGTTGGCCACCACGGCCAGACGGTTGCGTTGGTACAACGCGTGCAACGGAGCCAGCGACGGATGCAACCCATACACGTCGCCGCCAGGTGTCGCGATCTGGGCCAGGCTCGGCATCGTGAGGCCCAGCGGCGAACCGCGCACCGCCTGGTAGGCCCCGTAGCCCTGCAGTGCCGTCTGGATCGGCACCACCATGTTGTTCGAATCGTTGCCCCCCATCAGGAAGATGCAGACCACCGCCTTATAGTCCGGCGTCGGTTCCACGACCTGCGCGTTCAACAGTCCGAGTCGGGCCAACCGCCCACCGCAACCCAACAGGCCAAGGGTCCCGGCCCCCATCCGCAGGAGGGAGCGACGTGTGATGACGTGGTTCATGGAGTTCAGTGTTGGATCTGGTAGAACGGGGAGGTGCCCACGAGGTAAATGGCGTTCCGCGTGCGCAGCACCGGATCGGAAGTCA
>JBIKWS010000497.1:0-3934 GCA_044356195.1 Cyanophyceae cyanobacterium | reverse complement strand
AACGTCCGCCACTCCCTTCCCTCCTCCAAGGCCATCGATCAGCGACCTCTCCCAGGCATCCGGAAGCCCGTCGTTGTCGGAGTCAACGCCCAGGGTCAGATTCACGCGCGACACTGCGCCCGGACGTGTGACCAGCGAGGCCGCACCCGTCATCTCGATGGGGAGATAGGTCAGGTTCCCTACCTTGACCCGGAGGCGGAACGGGACGAACGGCTGCATGGCCGTCGGCACATACAAATCCGAAGTCGCCCCGGAATCCATGGGGATCTCCATGCGGTAGTTGACCCCGGGTTCCGGATCGATCCGCAAGGGAGACTTCGCCAACACGGCGGAACCACTCTCCATCCAGACCTCAGCACCAGGGCGCGAGATGGGGGCACCGTACTCGTCACGCACCTGCCCGAATACAGTGTGGTGCGGCGCAGGCGGGAAGGCCCGGAGAACCAAACCGAGCATGACAGTCGAGGCCAACAGAGCTGTCGTCGCGGGTCGCAGAATCAGGGATCGTTTCATGGATGAAGTCCTGGGCTCAGTTGCCGGAATACGAATAAGTCACGAAGTGAATCCGGATATCGCCCACCGTACGGATGAAGCGGTCCAGTCCTTCCTTGGGATCCGACAGCAGCGTGCGGCCTGGAATGACCAGCTTCCACTGGCTATTCCACACCGAACGGCCGATCAGTCGGTTGTTGGTGAATTGGGAGCGCGGGACTTCGCCGCCCCAGTAGACATCGGTCAGGAAGGCCGAGGAACTGTCGACAGGCCGGAACGCCTGGTGCTTGCGCAACCCGAACAGTGTTTCGGTCAACGAATCCGCCGAGGTGAATCGATTCCCCTCCGACAGACTCGACGCGCCGATGTTGAACGGCAGAGGGATCGCCAGATCCTGCACCGCCCAAGTACGAATGCCACCGGTGTCACCGAGGGGCGGACTCCGCATGGAATCCACACCGACAGGGATCAGGTAAACGTAAGGCGTTGCCGCCATGGCATCCGGATCCAGGAAAGCAGCCCCGGGTTCGGGGGCAGATCCGTCGGCTACAGCCCCGTCATTGGCGGCGGGCAACCGCATGCCCCGATAACCCTCCAACGCCACACCCACGCCGAAGATCTTCGTCGCGAATGAACTGGGGCTGAAGGCGCTGTCGCCGCCGGCCAGAGGCTTCCCGAACAGGTTCTTTCCGTCCGAGATCGTTGTTCCGAAGCTCAGGACAATCCCGGGCACGGGCAAACCATCACCCGTTACCATCTGCAGGCAGTGGCGCCGCACGTCAGGGTCCTGAAGGAGATCTGCCTTCATGCCTTGGTTCAGGGCATCCTGCCAGTTCACCGTGCCCTCCGCTCCCGGGAGGATCCGCAGCAGCTCCGAGCGCAGCGAAACGGTCGTTGCGTAGACATCGGCATTGTTGAATCCAAGCCGACCGCGCAGCACGTCCCAATCCGCCTTCATCTCTGCCAGGGCACTTGAGAGACCAGGGTCCCCGGAGTTGCTGCCAGCAAACTGCGGTTCACCCTCGCGGACAACTCCCAGCGCGCGCGAACCAATGATGCGCGCCTTGAAGTCACGTCCCGCAGAGGTTCCCAAGAGGCCCGTTTCATAGTCGTAGGCATTGGCAGCAAGCAGGGCGTAACGCGAAGCCAGATCGAAGAGGGTCTTGTAGCGCTCCAACTTCTCGTTGCGGAACAACCGGAAGGCGGCGTCACGGGTCCGATACCCCTGAACCACGGCCGATGAGCGGCGACGGAAGGCTTGACGTTCGGACTGAAGACGATCGCCCTCAGCGATCAGTGTACGGAGGTTGGCACGAGCATCCTCATACTCCCGGACACGCTCATTGACGGCCCAATATCGTTCCTGGGCATCACCGAGCTTGTTGACCAAGTCCTGAACCTCGGATCGGAGTTCGATTTCGCGTTCAATGTCATAGATGTCATAGAACTCGAGGGCGTCCTTGCTGGTGTTCACGGCCAATTCCAATGAGTTCACGACCGCGTAGCGCGCGAACCCAAGCCCATCAAAGACCTTCTTCGTCCCCAACCCTGCCAACTCGATGGCAGAACGGGCTACTGAAGTCAGGTCGCCACCCGCCGCGAGACCCGCAACGAAGCTTCCAGGAATGGCTTCGGAGGTATAATCCGAAAGGAAGATGATGTCCTCCTTGGTTGAATCCAGGGCCTTCTGGAAGAGATCGTTGGCAAACTTCGTCTTCTCCAGGACCTGCTGGGCGATGAAGATGTCCTCCTTCAATCCTCGGGCCTCCTTCTTGTCGGCAAGCGAGGATTCAAAGATCTTCACGGCCTTGTTGATCACGAACAGGTCCCCGGCCGTATCGTTGATCTCATGCCGCAACTTCATGTGGGACAGGATGACCGCCGAGATGGCTTGCTGGATCTGGCCTGGCGAGCGACGCCGACTCTGCCAGGTCTTCGGCTTATCCATGAATCCATGCGGCCCCAGGTTGACGCTGAACATGAAGTTCGTGGACTTCTTGCGACCGCCACCGGGAAGGTCAACTTCCGTCACCTCCAGGCGGATCCCATTGCGTTCACGATTCTCGTTGGCCTTGGAGACTGCAACCACAGGCAGGTTGATGCCGAACAGGTCATTGTTGTCAAACCAGCCTTCAGGCACGTCCTGAATCGCAAATTCCCAGCTCGTCGTATTGGAATAGCTCCAGATCTCGGGGATCTCGTACTCGGGTAGATCCACGTAACTGTAGTGCAGCAGATCCGGCCCCTCGTATCCCTGCGTGTAGGTTTTCCCGGGTCCCACGTCATCCGGGTAGGGTGTTCCATAGATCTCCACGAGGGAGTTGGTGAACGCCCGTTCCTGTTGGTTGATCGCAGATTGGAACTCTGCAAGGGAATCCTGCTCGGAACGCATCAACCGGGTGACATCCTTGGCATCATCAAACGCCGCCACCGCATTGGCCAATGCCATCGCAGCGCGCTCATAGATCTGCTCGAAATGTGTCCCCTTCTCGCGACCGACCACCGCCGTCGGATCGATGTCGAAGGCCAGGCCGTTCTCAGGAACGCCGAGTGGTGAGATGCCGCTTTCCGCATTCTCCAGCGACACCTGAATGGCCGCTCCGGTGGCCGGGAGCTCGCGCAACTCCAGAACCGTGCTGCGATCGACCTTCTGGATCCCTTCATGGGTCGGATCAGGATCCACATCCGGAAGGATCGCATTACCCACAACCCAGTTCAGATACGTTCCCTGCCCTGCCCGGCTGGCCCAAGGGTCCACGCCCCAATGCCGGACGGGATTGTTGGTGCTGCCGTCGACGCCTTCGTAGCTGCGCCGGGTGTTGACCCGTGTGGTTGAGAACGAGGACCACCCTCGTTCGGCAACCGCTGTATAATCCCTTCTCCAGGTCAGATCGACCACCTGACGCGCGCTCCTCGCCACGGCAGCCGCAGCCACCGCAAACTTGCGCTCATCCTGGTAATCCACCGAGACCGGCGTCCCAAGAACATTCACCGCCTCGATCCGGGGAACCCAGTCGAAGTTCGCATTCAACAAGAGGGAGTAGTAGCCCTTGATCGCTGTGAGATAATGACCGTAGGCGTCGCCATGACCTTGCGGGAACATCCGGGCGGCATCCTCGGCATTGATGACTCCATCGGGAGCACGGTCCGCCTGCTCCTGGATGTTGTAGTTCAGCGCATAGATGACCTCGCCGGAATCGATACCCCGAGTGTAGTTCCAAACCAACCGGTTGTAGACCGGTGCCACCTGCACGCCGGGAAGCAGGAAGTCATCACGGCCCCGCAAGAGCGCCAGTTCCTCCTCCAGCAGTGAGGCGGTCTGACCACGAAACGAATACATGGCCGTTGCAATGTCTCCATAGGTCCGATCCGCCGTGCCGATGCCGATCGTCGGGTTTGCGGCGTCTGCCCAAGCCTCGTTACCCATCGTCATGTAGAGGTC
>JBIKWS010000496.1:0-3940 GCA_044356195.1 Cyanophyceae cyanobacterium | reverse complement strand
TGGCGGCGCCGATCGCCCAGGAGACCAGCAGGAGGAGGATGCCCGCCACGATCAAGGTGGAGGGGTCCTGCTTGAACCATTCGATGGAGGACGTGACCAGCTCGACCGCCGGGACTTCGTATTCGCGTTGGGTGATTTCCTCGGGTTCCAGCGTGCCATGCGGGTGGCCTTCGCCGCCCGTGCCCCCCGGGGCACCGGACCAGGAGGTGACGCCTTCCTGGAGTTGCTGGAGGTAGGTGGGTTTGCAGGCGGCGCAGACCCGGCGACCGGCGAGGAGGATGAGGTCTTCCTCAGCGAAGTAGCGTCGGCAGACCCGGCACTGGGATTGGCCGGGCGGGATGCCCTGGATTCCCGGGATGGGTGCGGCCGCGGGTGCGGAGGGAGCGGCGCCGGGTTCGGTGGGGGGCGGGGGTGGGGTTGTTGCCTGGGACTGGAGTTCGGACCAGCGGACCCACTGGGGCATGCCTTCCTTCCAGACGAGGGTGGTGGGCTGGATGATGCCCTGGGCCACGCGTTGTGCGAACTCCTCGTCGGAGATCGGCCCGGTGGGGTCATTGGCTTGGGCGTAAAACCAGCTCATGGGGCGGATAGGATGCTGCCGATGAGCTTGAAGTTTCAATGGTTCGGCACCAAGCCCAGAAATGCAGCCCCTGGAAATGCTAAGGCCCACCGGAATTGCACATTCCGGTGGGCCCGCATCGCGGGTTCGCGATCCCCTTGAATTTTCACCACCTCCTTGGTCGGTGACGGGACGCCCAAATCTTGCCGTATCCGGGTGGGGGGCAGGCAATGCCGAAAACGGACCAGTGTGTCAGGATTTTCCTTACAAATGTTACTTCAAACCTGAGGCCGCGGTGCTGGATCGGACCACCAACTCTGCCGCCAGCCGTCGGGAGCGCACCGCTTCACCGCGGAGTTGGGCCATCATCAATTCCATGGCGACCGTGCCCAGCCGGAGCTTGGGCTGACGGACCGTTGTCAGGGGCACGCGGAAGAACTCCGAGGTCAGGATGTTTCCGTAGCCCACGACGGAGATGTCCTGGGGGATGCGCACGCCCTGGTTGAGGAGTGCGTTGGCGGCTCCGATGGCGACGAGGTCGGAGACGGCCTGGATGGCAGTGGCCCCCGGATTCTCCTGGATGAACTGGAGGGCCGCGGAAGCGCCTTCTTCGACGGTGGCACCGGCATTGAAGGTCAACCGGTCGTCGACGGGGAGATCGGCTTCCCGCAGGGCGCGGCGGTAGCCTTCGAGACGTTCCATGGCGGCAGGCGAGACCATGGGGCCGGCAAAGAAGGCGATGCGGGTGTGGCCGAGCTCGATGAGGTGGCGGGTGGCTGCGGCCGAGGCGGCGATGTCGTCGGTTTCCACCGAGGGGAATGCCGCGCAGAACGGGGCGGAATGTCCCAGGATGACGGTGGGGAGGTTCCGGCGGTGGATTTCCTCGAAGAGCACCGAGGACTGGCTGAGGCGATAGACAGGCGAGATGAAGATGCCGTCGACCCGGCGGGCGATCATGCGGCGCAGGGCGGATTCCTCACGCTCGGGCTTGCCCAGGGACTGGGCGAAGAGCAGGTCGTATCCGAGTTCCTGGGCATTCTGTTCGATGGCCAGTTGGACGCGGGCGAAGATGGGGTCGGTGGTGGCCGGGATGATGAGGCCGAACAGGCGGGACGTGCGGTTGCGCAGGCCCGAGGCGGACAGGTCAGGGACGTAGCCCATCTTGTCGGCGAGGGCCCGGATGCGCGCCTTTGTGGCGGGCGAGAGATCGGGCTTGTCGCGGAGGGCCTTGGAGACGGTCATGACCGAGACGCCGGCCGCTTCCGCAATTTCTTTGAGACGCACCATGGAAACAGGGCCGTCGTCGGGATGCGGGGCATCCCTCCCATCGGCTGCTCAAGCTCTTCCCAGAAATCGGAGCGGTGACAAGCTCACACCTTGCCCCCGCTCCAACCAAATTTCTGCCGGAGGGTCGAAAAAAAGCTGGCGTCATTGGGACGGAGCAGTCGGACGGTGCGCGGCGAACGCTGGATGGTGACGGTATCGCCGGCGCTGAGCTCGGTCTGCTGCTGGCCGTCCGCGGCGACGGTGGCGACGAGGCGGGAGCTGAGCAGTTGGACGCGGACGGTGGAGGCGAGGCTGACCACGATGGGCCGGATGGACAGGGTGTGCGGGCAGATCGGGGTGAGCGTGAGCACCTCGGCGTCGGGACTGACGATCGATCCACCGGCGGCCAGGGAGTAGGCGGTGGAGCCCGTGGGCGAGGAGGCGATGAAGCCGTCGCAGCGGTAGCGGGTGAGGGGTTCGCCGTTGACGGAGACCTCGATCTCGATGAGGCGGGAGGAGGCACCGCGGCTGAGGACGAAGTCGTTGAGGGCGATCTGGACGGAGGTTTCGGGGCCGCGCTGGATCGAAGCCTGGAGCAGGGCGCGTTCGTCGAAGCTGAACTTTCCGGCGAGGATGCGACGGAGCGATTCGGAGAGTTTCTCCGGGGAGATCGAGGTGAGGAACCCGAGGTTGCCGACGTTGACGCCGAGGATGGGGACGGGGATGCCGGCCACCTGACGGGCGATGCGCAGCATGGTGCCGTCGCCACCGAACACGAGGAGGAGGTCGACGTTGCGGATGACGGCGTCGAGGGATTCAGCGGCGGGAAGGGTGTTGTCGCAGAGGCGGGCGGTGTCCGGATCGGTGATCACGGTGCACTTGAGCGTGCGCAGGGTGCGTGCGGCCTTGCGGACCAGGGTGGCGGTGCGGTTCTTCTCAGGGTTGGCGACGAGGCCGACCCGGCGGATGGATGCGGCGAGCGGTTTCACGGCAGGGCAGTGATGTGGGCGAGGAACTCGCGGTTACCGGCGGGGCCCAGCAAGGGGGATTCCACGTGCCCGAGCCAGCGCAAAGTCGGGAGTTCGGCGTGGACGAAGGCTTCGAGTTCGGTGAGGACGCGAGCGTGGACGGCTGGGTCCGAGATGACGCCGGCACCGCGATCGGCCTCGGCCTTGCCGGCTTCGAACTGGGGTTTCACCAGGGCCAGGATGTGGCCGCCGGGCCGCAGGAGGCCGGGCACGGGCGGCAGGATGCGACGAAGGCTGATGAAGGAGCAGTCGACAACGACCACGTCGAACGGGGTCGCACCCGGTGCGAAGTGGGCGGGGGTCAGTTCGCGGGCGTTGGTCCGTTCGAGGACGACGACGCGCGGGTCCTGACGGAGCTTCCAGGCGAGTTGGCCATGGCCGACGTCGACGGCGTGGACGGAGGTGGCGCCGTGCTGGAGGAGGCAGTCGGTGAAGCCGCCAGTGGAAGCGCCCAGGTCAATGGCGCGGGTGCCCTGGATCGGGACGGCGAAGTGGAGGAGGGCGTGTTCGAGTTTGTGGCCGCCCCGCGAGACGAAACGTTCGGGGGCGGCCAATTCGATCCGGGCGTCGGCCTTGAGGTTGTCGCCGGGCTTCCCGGCGGGTTGCCCATTGACGAGGACCTGGCCGGCCAGCACCGCCGCCTGAGCCTTGCTCCGGGTCGGGCAGAGGCCCCGCTCGACGAGCAGGTGGTCCAGTCGGGGCACGGTGCGAGGGGGCGGATCAGGCCTTGAGGGAACGGACGAACCGGTCCATCCGCTCCAGACCCTTGATGATGTTCGCGAGGCTGGTGGCGTAGGAGATCCGGATGTAGTCGTCGGCGCCGAAGGCGATGCCGGGGACGGCGGCGACCTTCTCGGTTTCGAGCAGGCGGCGGCAGAATTCGTCGGACTTCAGTCCGGTGCCGCTGATGTTGGGGAACAGGTAGAAGGCACCCTTGGAATTGACGCAGGTGACTCCGGGCATGGCGTTCAGGCGTTGCCAGGCCTCGGTGCGGCGCTTGGCGTACTCGGCGAGCCAGGTGGGCAGGTGTTCCTGCGAACCGTTGAGGGCCTCGACGGCACCCTTCTGGGCGAAGCTGGTCGGGTTC
>JBIKWS010000733.1:0-2768 GCA_044356195.1 Cyanophyceae cyanobacterium | reverse complement strand
GGCGAAAGCCGGTCCCCGAAGGCCATCCACATCTTCGACAAGGTGTTGGCTATCACTCTGCTCAGGCATGGGGTCAAGAGACTCCATACTCGGAATTTGAAGGACTTTCGCGAGTTTGGCTTTGAGGAACTGGTCAATCCCATCGACTGACGGCGGTTGACGGATTTCATCGCTCTCGTTCGGTCATGGATCCGTTGGGCGCCAGGGTCCGGGCTGGATCCGGATTCGGTTGCGGTAGGTGCCGGGGGCGTGGCTGACCGAGTCGAAACCGCGTCCGACGGAAGTCGAAGCAAGGGTGATGAAGAGGTTGGCGGGGGATGCGGGATCGGGAAGGGAGAACTCGATGGCATTCTGGGGGAGTCCCCAGCCGGGGTTGGGGGAGAGTTCGGTGGAGGCCGGATCGGGGTGGTGCGTGCGGAGAGCGGAACGGATCAGGATGGCGGCTCCGTTGGCTCCGACGATGGCGAGGCGCACACCGCTCTCTGGGAAGAGCAGGAGGGTGGTCTGCGCCGCGGTTGCCCAGCACACACCCAGACCGAGAAGGAGTGTTGAGTTCCAGCGGGGCTGTTTCCGGAAGACCGTGGCGATGCCGGCCAGCGAGACGGCGGCAACCACTGCGGGCAGGGCCCGGTTCGACAGGAAATGGGAGTGGAACAGGGAGAATCCCCCAGCCATCGAAATTGCCCAGAGCACTGCTCCGACAACGTGCAGGGAGAAGAAGAGGAGGGAGGCGTCCATGGAAAGCGGAGTCCGGATTGAACGGGGTGGAAAGCCTACCGGATTGGGGAGTGGGTCCGCAATCCCGGCTTTGGGTTTAGGTTTGGCTTGGGGCGGGCGCATCTCGACACCGCTCTCGCACGGAACGGGGTGGCGACGTCCACGTCGCCGTGCCACAGCCATTCCTGTGGCGATGTGGACATCGCCGCCCCGTTCCTGTTCTCAAAAGGGGGCAGTGTCGGGATGCCTCCTCAACCTTGGAAACTCTGATGTCGGCGTGGACAGCGGGATGGGAGTGGCTATGTATGGCGGGTTGCATCTGACGACGGACAAAGGCGACGTCAGGCAGCGATGGGTTCGGGTCCCGAGCGGGATCCGGAGGTTTCTGGAATGGTCGGGCCGCCATTCCGGGAAGGGGCAGTGTCGAGGGACGCTGTCGCCCGAACGGAAGGGTGATTCATGTGGATGCATCTTGTGTGGGTGGTGGCGGGGTTGGCGTTGATCATTCAGGGCGGAAACCTGTTTGTGGCGGCGGCGGTGCGGATCGCCGAGTTCCTGCGGATGCCACGGGTGGTGGTGGGGACAACATTGGTCAGCCTCGCAACCACGACGCCGGAACTGGTGGTGTCGCTGATGTCCGGGGCGCGGGGTGAATCGGGGCTGGCGGTGGGAAACGCGGTGGGATCGTGCCTGTGCAACATCGGCCTGATCCTCGGGTTGACGGCGGTGTTGAAGACGGTGGAGGTGCACCGGAAGGCGGTGGCCGTGCCGCTCTTTGCGATGGTGGCGATGGGTGGTCTGATGATCGCGTTTGGCGTGGGCGGAATGATTTCGCGATGGGAAGGGTGGGTTCTGATTGCCGCGGGGTTGGGCTATTTCGCGGTGGATTTCCGACGGCACTGGATGAGTCGGGATCCGGCGGAGGTTTCGGAGGCCACGGCCATCGAGAAGGACGTGGCGCACACCGGACGTGCGTGGTTCCGGACACGTCCCGGGACGGCGGTGCAATTCCTCACGGGTGCGGGCGTCGTAGTGTTGGGAAGCCGGTTGTTGGTGGACGGTGCGGTGCAGTTGGCCGGGGGTCTTGGAGTGCCGGCATTGGTGGTCGGGTTGACGATCGTGGCGGTGGGAACCTCGCTGCCGGAATTGATCACGGCGATCACGTCAGCGCGGCAGTCGGTCAGCGATCTGGCGGTGGGCAATGTGATCGGGGCGAACATTGCGAACCTGACGTTCATCGTGGGCGCCGCGGCGGTGTTTGGCGGCGTGCAGATCGATGCGGTGAGCCAGTGGCTCAACTTCCCGGCGTTGATGGGGATCTTCGGACTGCTGGTCTGGATGCTGTGGCGCGATCCACGCCTGACACGGCGTGAGGGTATCGGGCTGATGGTCTTCTATGGACTGTACCTCGCGGTGGTGACCGGAGTGACCTTGGTCCGCGGCGGGTAGGCCCTGTGGGGCTCCGCTCAGCCGATCCTGAACCAGAACCAAACCAGAACCTGGAGTCCCGCGATGAGACCGGTCGAAATGATGAAGGGGGTCTTCGAGGTCTTGTGGCGGAGAAGGAGCATGGCGGCGACGAGACCCGGGGAACCACCCACGAGGGCGAGGGTGAAGAGGGTGGCCTCAGGAATGCGACGGCGTCCGGCGATGGCCTGGAACTTGTCGCGCGCCATGATGGCGAAGGTGACGGCGCTGAGGAGCGTGATCCAGCCGAGCAGCATGGGAGGGTTGTTGGGTTATCCGTTCAGCGCCGCAGGAGTCGGCGGGCGACCCAGGGCGTGGAGCCTTCGGGTGTCTCGCGGGTGCCGATGATCCATCCCTGCGGGTTGCTGGCGGTGGCATCGACGCGGTTGTCGCGCGTGGTGGCGCGCCAGACAAAGGCGGGATCGTGCAGGGGACGGAGGGATCCGGTCCGGGTAGAGAAGACGTACGGAACCTCGCGTCGGTCCTCGGTGCCGGCGACGGCGAGGATGTCGCCATCGCCGCCGAAGCCGAGGGCGACGGCGGAAGGAAGGCCGGAAGGGCGGCTGAGTTCGGTGACGGTGGCG
>JBIKWS010000495.1:0-3945 GCA_044356195.1 Cyanophyceae cyanobacterium | reverse complement strand
ACCCGAGCCCGACGGCGAGGCGTTCTCCGTGTAGAGCTGGACGCTGAAGAACTGGTTCAGGAACCCGATGTGTCCCGGGATCACCAACAGACCCGAGATCGTGGGTCGCTTGGGATCGACCTCATCCTTCGGACCGACCTCCTCGAAGTTGATCGGCTGGATCGAGAACTCGGGCATCACGGCGCGGATCTCGGGGGGAAGCTCCAGCGCCTTCGCCAGCTCCCGGTTGATCGCGTCGGCCTTCACGCGTCGATCCTCCAGTTCCGCCGCCGGGATCAGCTCCGTCGACGTCCGGAAATCCGGGGCCACCACCGGCAGGCGCACGGGAAAGGTCCCGCCCTTCAACACCAGCGCCACCTCGAACTCCACCACCCGATAACTCGACGCATCGATGACGATGCCGCGTTCCTCGATCTCCGACGACGTCAACGGACGCGACACCACCTTCGAGACCAAGACTTCGTCGAAGACATGCACCGGGACGCTTGCGGGCGTCGCGTTCAGCACCGTCGAACCCGTGGCCGAATCCACCAGGCGTACGTCGTCGAGTTGGTAATCCCCGGATACACGCAACGGCGGGAACACCAGCGGGTCACCGACGCGCGCCGTGATCTTCTGTGCCGCCATGCCGGGCCCGCGCAGCAGACCCTCGACATGCCGACCGGCCATCGAACCAGGCGCGGGCACGACGGAACCGTCGCCCGCGACGAACTCGACCTTCACGGAGCCCTCGATGTTGCGCGGCACCGTGACTTCGCCGGGAACCACCGCCAGGCGTGTGCCGAGCACGCGCAACTCGAGCGTGGTCAACACTGCCGCGGACGCCGTCGACGCGAGGAGCAGCCAGAGCAGGAGGAGGAGCGGACGCAGGAACAGGGTGCCACCCATCCCACGCGGGGTGGCGATGTCCTCATCGCCATGGGAAGAGGCTGGAGAGGGCAACGAGGACGTTGCCGCCCCTGTTTGAGCATGGGAACGGGGCGGCGATGTCCTCATCGCCTCGGCATAAGGCTGGAGAGGGCAGCGAGGACGTCGCCACCCCGAGTCCGTCTTCCCCTCACGGGCCGCACCCCAAGGCACAGCCCCATTCGTTTTCGGATACATGGAAATCATGGCTGGGTCGGGTTCAACGGATGAACATGCCGGTGCGGGTCCAACGCTCCAGGAACTCGCGGACGGTGACTTCGTAAACATCGGCTCCTGGATCGCGGATCCGGACGATGTTCCGGGCGGTATCAAATCGTTCCACGATCACCGCGTGGTGGGAGGGCCTGGTTTGCCCGGGGAATTGTCGGGCTATGCCAACGATCGCATCGTCCCCCTGTTGGAGGGCCTTGATCAGGGCTGCCGGCGAACTCGCGCCCTCGAATCTGGCTGCGATGGTCTGCCCATTCATTGTCAGCCCGTCCAACGCGTCCGCTGCGCGATGGAGATAGGTTCCCTGTGCGTTCGTGCCCATGGCGTCCCCGAGATCCCGCACGCTGATGTCGATCCCGCGTTTCCGAAGCACCATGCGGCACGAGGAAGGAACACAGGCCATCCCAGGATTCGCCATGTCCTGCTGGAGTAGTTGGAAGACAACAGTGTCCTCCGACGCGACGGCCCGGGCTCGGTCAAAATAACCGCCCCCTTGTCTCGGGAACGACCTCACCACGGTGCTGTCCCTCACGAGCATGCGCGAGGGCGCCACAACGGCCGTCACCTCGCGCCTCGCCACCGCGGTCACCGGTTCGTAGGGAATGTACTTGCTGGGAGCTGCGATGGCCGTGCGTTCGACCACGAGGGTCTCGGCCACCGTGGCGGCTCGTCCTCCCGCGAGTGCGGTCGTGGTCTCCGCGGTGGCCGCACGCGTTGGAAGACCCGCGGGTGCCTTCAACGCGGCTGCCAGGGATTGCCGTGAAGCCGTCCCGGTCTCCTGCGCCATCGCCCCGTACAACTCCTCCTGCGCCATCCGTCTTCCGGGCAGGCTCCTGATCAGCCGTTGCGCACCACCCACCACCTTGCCAACCGCCCAGGACGCGCCGTCCGCCACCAGTTGGGTCATCTCAGGAGCGACCGCCTTCGCGACTCCACCGATCGCCGGGATACCAACCCCGAGCACAGCGCCCCCAATCGCGCCATGCACGAATCCCTGTACCTGCCCGTGCTTGAATTGCTCGTCGGTCTGGGCCTGCCCCGTGAACGTCAGCGCGTCCATACCCGCGCCACCCAGCCCCCCTCCGAGTGCCATCCCAAAGAGGCCGCCGGCCGCCATCACATCGATCGAGGCCCCGGTCTCCAGTCCGCCGATCGTGTTCTGCAGGATCACGGCTCCCATGCCAGCCAAGGTGGTCTGCTTGTCCTGGTCCCAATTGTCGAACGCCCCACCAATGGCCTGTCCCACACCCCACGCAAATCCCAGCAGACCTCCCACCACGGTCGCGCTGTGTCCGTCCTCATCGATGAAGCCCGTCGGATTCGCATGCGCATACCCGAAGCGGTTCAGCGACGCCGGATCGCCGTCATCGCCCTGATACGGATCCTGCGAAATGAAGCGCCCCTGACGTCCGGAGTAGTAACGCGCCCCGAAGTACTGGAGGCCGGTCTCGGCATCCGCGTACTGGCCGGTGAAACGGCGTCGGTTCTCCAGGACCGAGTTCTGGTCCGTGACCTCACCCCACGGATCGTACCGGTAGGTGTTCTGCAACGTGCCGTCGGCCTTCACCACGTTGACCGTGCTGCGGAGGACATCCTGGAGGTACCAGTGCCGCTCGGCCTGCCCGGCGGTGATGGGCGAAACCGCGAGCAATCCCTGGCCCCGGTCATACCGCCGGACGGTCCCGAACGCCGTCGCCGCCGGACCGTGCTCCGTCACCACACCGCCGTCGTCGTGCAGGTATCGGAGTTCGCTGTTGGTGCCGCGCTTCTTCACGCGCCGGCGCTGGTCGTCGTTGTCGTAACGCACCACGCCGAACTTCGTCTCGCTCCGGATCAACTGGTCCCGCGTATCGAACCGGTATTCCTCCCGACTCCCGGGCGCGACGCGGGCGACCTGATTGAGGTTCGCGTCGTACTCGAAATCCACGTGTGCTGCTGCCGGCGTCCGATCCTCGATCCGCGAAAGCGCATTCACCCCGCTGAACGTGACCGTCGGCCGCGCGGGATCCGCGGTGTAATGGAACCGGCGGCTGACCGCGTTCCCCGGCAACGGAAACTCGCCCTCTTCCGTCAGCCGACTGTTGTTCGGCAGATACACGTACTCCAGATGTCCGCCGGTGCTCAGGTCGACCCGCTTCAACCGGTTCATCCGATCGTACTCGTAGCGCGTCGTGAGGAACGCCTGCGGCAACGCCGGAAGATTCTCGAGCTGGTTCGTCCGATTGCCGTTCAGGTCGTACTCGTAATCGAACCGCGAGAGGATGGATCCCTCGTTCCGGTTCTCCACCGACTTCATCCGGTCGGCCGCGTCGTAGGTCCGGACGCTCCGGACTCCGTTCGGGTACTCGACCCGTGCCAGCAGGCTGTCCGCTTCGTACCGGTACGTGGCCATCAGTCCGCCCGGATCCAGCACCGCCGTCATCATGCGGTTCCGGGCATCGTACGAGTATCGGGTGTCCCGCCCGTCCGGGTCGGTGACGCGCGTGCGATTCCCGACCACGTCGAAGCGGATCTCCACCAACCGACCCACGGGATCATCGTGATCGAAGCGGCGGATGGACCGGGGCCGGTCGAGGGCATCGAATTCGGTCTCCGTCCGCTCGGAGACCACGATGCCCGACAGCATCTTGACCTCGACCACCCTGTTCCGGTTCCCGTTCCCGTCGATCCCGTACTCGACGCGGATGGGCTGATGGTCGAGGAGGACATCGGCGACGTCCTTCTCGACGTGGTTGGCGTACGTACGCGCCACCAACCGTTCGAGGTGGTCGTATCGCAGTTCCGCCTCCTGCCCGCGGGCATCGATCA
>JBIKWS010000494.1:0-3953 GCA_044356195.1 Cyanophyceae cyanobacterium | reverse complement strand
GAAGAGACCCGGCTTTCCCCCGCGTCCGGAGCCGATGGCAAGGTCGTCGTCGCCGTCCCCGTCCACATCACCGAGGGAAACTCCCGGGCCCCATTGGCTGAGTCGCCAGGGTAGGAGCGGTTGACGCTCGAGGTCGTTGAAGGCGGATTCGGTGTGCCTGTGCGAAAGGCTCTGCGAAACGTCCGTGAACAGTGGATCGGCGGCCGGGGGTGGAGAAAGTGGTGGCGTTGCGGTGCGCGGATCCGGTTCGGCGACTTCATACAGGCGTCCCGGGACGACATTGGAAAGGACCGTGAGGGCGCCGGAGCGCCAGGCCACTTCGAGGGTCATTCCGCCGGTCTTCGCGCCGGTGGCGAAACTTGCCTGCGGATCGGAGCCCGCCAGGTAGCGTCCGCCGCAGATCACTTCGGTGGACTGGAGAGGGACGGCCCCGTTGCGAAGCCGGATCTTGGCTCCGATACCCTGAACGTTGGGTTTGCGGCCGGCGAGTCTCACGGCGATGCGCGGTGCGGAACCGCGATTCTGGTAGAGGCGCACGGGTCCGTTGAGGTGGGTGACCACGACGTCCGCGTCCCCGTCCCCGTCGAAGTCGGCGGTTGCCAGGGCGTGGTGGATGCCAGTGGCACCGTCGCCCCATTCGACGGTGCGTTCCTCGAAATGCAGATCGCCGCGATTGCGGAACTGGAGCAGTGGGAAGCGGAGTTCGGGGAACCATCGGTCACGTTCCAACCGCCTGGCGATCGCTGTGCCGCGGTCCGCAGCGCGCGACCGGGCTTGCAGGTCGGCCTTCACCCGTTCCACGGCGTCCAGGTCGAGGATATCGCGGATGTGTCCGGCGGTGACGAGGAGGTCCTCGAAACCATCGAGGTCGACGTCGAGGAACATGGGGGACCAAGACCACTCCGTGGATTCGAGGCCAGCAAGGCGCGCGATCTCGGCGAAGGTGCCGTCTCCTCGCCCGCGCAGGAGTGTGTTCCGCAGGACTTGGGGGCGATTCTGGATTTCGCCGGGAACGGAGGCGGACGGAACATGGGGTGCCATCTGCCGCTTCCGTCGGGCGGGATCCCGACTCAGCATTTCGGGGATGAAGAGATCGACAAAGCCGTCGCGGTCGATGTCGGCCACATCGACGCCCATGGAGCTGCCGCTGATGGTACGGATGGCGGTTGGAGCGATCGCACGGAACCGGCCGCTACTGTCGCCGAGCCAGATCCGGTCCGGCGTCCAATAGTCATTGCAGACGTAGAGATCGGGGAAGGAATCGCCGTTGAGGTCGCGGAAGGTGGCCGTGAGGCCCCAGTCACGCGGCGGGGTTCGGAGGGGTTTGCCGTCGGTGTCGAGGAACGTGCCATCGGTCCACGAGACGGGGATGAAATGGCCGCGGCGGTCATTGAGGAAGAGGACGTCCGGCTCGCCATATTGGAGGACCTGGCCGTTCTCGACGACGAGTTGGTCCGCCAGTGATGGAGGGACGATCATGCGGCCGTCACGGATCTCGACGTCGACGGACCGTTCCTGGTCCTTGATGTCGTCGGAGCGGTAGTTGGCGACGTAGATGTCGAGGAATCGGTCGCCGTTGGCATCAGCGATGGCGAGGGTTGTGGCACCGGTGCCGAGGCGGGTGCCGACGCGATCGGTGACTTCGTGGAATCCGCCCTTGCCGTTGTTGAGGTGACACAGCACGCCGCGACCGGTGGTGGCGACCAGAAGGTCGAGGCGACCGTCGCCGCTGATGTCGGCGAAGACGGCACCGCGGTCGAACTGCCCTGGGCGATCAAGCCCGGCCTGTTTCGTGACCTCCTGGAAACGCCAGTTGCCGAGGTTGCGGTACAGGGCGTTGGTGCCGTTCAGTCGTGTCAGGTAGAGGTCTGGAAGCCCGTCGTTGTCGTAGTCGCCGCAAGCGACGCCGGAACCATTGAAGAGGACGCGGTTGGTGGCTCCCTGGATTTCGTGGAGGACGTTGGTGAAATCAACGCCCGAGCGGGAGGTGGGAACCGGATCGAAGCCCGGGCGTCCTTCGCCGGGATGGGCGAGGAGGCGCCAACGATGGCCAGCGTCCGGATTCCAGCCGGTTTGCTCCGCGGATACCGTCTGGGAAAGCAGGTTTTGAAGGGTGGCGCAAAGGATGGAAAGGCTCCATCCAAGGGTGCGCGCAAGCGTCCCGATGTGGGGCAAGGGCATGGAAGGAACAGGAATGGCCGCCCGGTCAGGGCGTGCGGGCGCGGAAGAGGCGGGCGTTGCCGGAGAGGTCGGTGATGCTGAAGGTGGCCTTTCCGGAGGCGTTGAGGGTGACCTGCCCGGCAGTGGTCCACGTCGTGGCCGGGAGGGTGGGGCTGGACTCGATAACGAACGGCATGCCTGGCGTGCCGGTGACCTCGATCTGGACGGCGGTGGGGGTGAAGGAGGCTGCAAGGGTGGGCTGCGCCGGTGCGACCGACAGGGTGTCCGAGAGGTCGGGAAGTCCGTCCTTGTCGGTGTCGTTCGGGTCCTCGATGAGGACGTCGAAGAAGTCGTACTCGTCCGGAAATGGCGTGGAGGGATCGCCGTCGGCGAGGATGATGAGGCCGCCATAGAAGTTCCGGGCGACGTAGCTGACCGGCAGGGGAACGTCCTCAAGGTCGTCGGTGCCGAAGAGTTCATAATCCAGGTTGCCCGGTCCTTTCCATGTCACGGGGGCGCGGGAGAGTTCGACGTTCGAGAGCCGGGTCATCGGCATGCTGCCGGTGAACGCACCGGCAGCACCCTGGCGCGGGAGGTTCACGGTGGCGGTGACAGCGTCTCCATTGCGGGTATAGGTCAGGATTCCGCGGTATTGGAAGATCTCGAAGGTGTGGTTGAAGGTCAGGCTCTGGAATCCGAAGTCGGGCAGATTGACGCGGAGTTCGACAGTGCCGGTGGCCTCGTTGGCGTTGCGTCGCCAGGTGGCATTGACGGTGCCCCGGCTGAATTCCATTCCGTCGTCGATCTCGATGGTTCCGGTGGTGGCGGTCGATGCGATGGCGCGGTCCACTTCGAGGAAGTCGGTGATGCCATTGACGTTGGTGTCACCGGAGAGAGGGATGTCGAGGGTGATCAGGCCGACGAGCGCGCCGAGGGCTTCGGAGCCGGGGTAGTTCAGAATGGCATTGGACGTGTAGGTGCCCGTGCCTTCGGAGGCGAAGAGTTCGCCGTTGACGGTGTCGTCATCGGCGGTGGTGAAGCTGAGGCTGTAGATTGATCCCAGGAGGTTCGTGCTCGCGGTGGGCACCTTCATCGAGAGGCTGGTGAGGGTGAAGGTGGCCTCATTGGCGAGCAGGGCGGACGTTCCCGTCAGTGTCAGGAGGGCCAATGCGGAACGGAGCCGTGACGTGGGTCGGGGAAAACGTTGCATGAGGGAAAGGGGGACGTGGGGAATTGGAAGTTTCAAGTTACAAGTTTGGCATGGTTTCGGGGCGGCGATGTCCTCATCGCTCCGGGAAAAGCTTCGCAGCGGCGACGAGCACGTCGCCACTGGCTTGAAACTTCAAGCTTCCAACCTCATCCCACCGCCTCCTCACGTCGGCAGCTACGGACTGGGGGGAGATTTCGCTGGTCTTCGGGGGGTGTTGTAGAAGGCTGTGGTCATGCAATCACGGATGACGCGTCGGGGGTTTGGCCAGCGCGTGGCGATGGGTGGAATCGCCGGAGCGCTGGCTTCGAGGGGAGTGGATTTGCTGGGACAGGCACCCGCTCCGGCGGTTGTGCGCGGGCAGCGCCCGGGGATTCCTCAAGGGGTGGCGAGCGGTGATGTCACCACGGATTCAGCGGTGATCTGGAGCCGCACGGATCGCGAGGCGCGCATGGTGGTGGAATGGGATACGTCGGAAGCTTTCCGCGAGGTGCGCAGGATCACGGGGCCGGTGACAGGGGCGGCAGCGGACTTCACCGCGAAGCTCCGGTTGGAAGGGCTGCCCTCGGGACGGAAGGTCTTTTAC
>JBIKWS010000023.1:0-13653 GCA_044356195.1 Cyanophyceae cyanobacterium | reverse complement strand
GGCTTCGGCAGCTTGTCGCCGGGCTTGAGGTAGCGGTTGGAATGGAGCTTGGGCTGCACCTGGTCCTTGGGCAGGACCTCGACAAAGTGGACGATGTGTTCCTCGCCCTTGAGCACGCGTCGGGCAACCACGCAGGTGGAGTCCGGTGCCCAGGAGACATCCGTGGAATAGGCGTTGTCCGCGGAACCGTCGGTGCTGAGGGCGACTGCGGAGGCGTCCGGTTTGCTGCGTTCGCGGAGGTGGAGGTTGTGATCGCGGACGAAGGCGATCCAGCGGCCATCGGGCGATTCGCCCCGTTCCGGGCGGCGGGCCTCGCTGGATTCCGGTTTCGGACGCTCGTTGGCTGGCGCAGGAGCGCTCCCCGAATCCTCGATGACCGCGCGGTTGGCCGCAGCGTCCGCTTCGAACACGGCAACGGTGGTTCCCACACGGTCGGTTGCCAGCCAGACGTGGCCTTCGAAGGTGTGCTGGCGGCGTTCCTGGCCGGGGCGCAGGCGGCCGTAGGCTTTGCGGGCTCCTTCGGTATCCAGCCAGAAGAGTTCAACGTCGTCCTTGGTCTGGTTGACGAAGGCGATCTCGGTTTCCTCGCCCGTCCGGCGGGAACGGCGTGGGATGCGATCCGTGGGGCGGGATTTCAGGACCTTCTCGGGGGAAGAGTCCGGGGTGATGGCGGCGGTGTCCGTGGCAAGTCGCCAGCGTTTGCCCGCGGCGCGGAAGACGACGGCCTTGCCGTCCTCGACGACTTCGAGGCGTTCGAAGGGAAGCGCGTCCGGGCGGACTTCGGTGGCGAGGGTCTGCGAGGCTGCGCGCGCTGCGGCAGCGTGGTCGAAGAGCGGTTTCCGCGTGCCGGCTTCCGCGTCGACGAGGACGAACTCATGGGTGCCGGGGGCGGTGTCGATGCGGTACCAGAACCGGGTGCCGCCCGGGAGCCATTCGGGGCGAACGCGGGATCGGAAGACCGTGTTCTCGGTCTTCTGGGTGAGGGCTGCGGAGCGTTCGTAATCGGCCTTGGTTCCCTGTGCCTGGATCGGAAAAACAGGTGTGAGGGCACACAGGAGGACAAGCGCCACGCGCCGGGCGGCGCAGGCGCTGCCACCCCGTGGGAAGAACGAAGGAAAGCTGAGGAACCGCATGTTGGTGGACACTCTGGCATCGCACCCTTTGTTGTCTTGGCGCAGAGTCAGGTCGTGTCAGTGAAACGAGGCACAACCGAAAGCAGGGGAAATCTGGGGCCACTCCCGTCGTTGACGCCCGAGGCGGCGGGTCTGGCGGCGTTGTTCGATCATGTTCCGGACACGGCCTTCTTCGTGAAGGACCTGGCCGGGCGGTACGTGGCGGTGAACCGGTCGCTGGCGGAACGGGTGGGGCTTCGGGAACCAAGCGAACTCCTGGGGCGCAGTGTGAGCGAGTTCTTTCCCGCAGCCCTGGCGGCGCGCTACGCAGCACAGGACGCGGACGTGGTCCGCACCGGACACGCGATCCGCGATCGTCTGGAGCTCCACTGGTATCCGAGGCGTCGGCCCGGGTGGTGTCTGACCACGAAGTTGCCGTGGCGCGATGGGAAGGGACAGATCCTTGGCCTGGTGGGGATCTCGCGCGACCTGCGGGCTCCGGGTGACAGCGAAGTGATACCGGGGTCGCTGGCGGCGACGTTGGAGTATCTGGAGACACAGTATTCCGAGCCCGTGTCCCCTGCCGGACTGGCAAAACGCGCGGGGCTGACGCCGGTGCGTTTTGCGCGGTTGATCAAGCGCATCTTCCGGATCACACCCAGCCAGTTGATCACCCAGACACGCCTTGCGGCGGCTTCGCAGATGCTGGCCGAGACCGATCTGGCGGTCGCCGAGGTGGCCTTGGCTTCCGGATTCTACGACCACAGCGCCTTCACCCGGGCGTTCCGGTCGGCAACGGGCGAGACGCCTACGCAGTTCCGGGCGCGGCATCGGTGATGGGGCGCATCTTGACACTGCCCCCTTTTGGAAAGGATTCGGGGCGGCGATGTCCTCATCGCCATTGGGAATGGCTTTGGAACGGCGACGAGGACGTCGCCACCCCGTTGCATGCGGGGGCAGTGCAAGATGCGCCCGAGGTGATGCGAAGTTGCAGAAACGGCTTTCAACGGGCGGGCGGACTCGGGCATGACAGGTGCATGATTTCCGTCAAATTGCCCGCAGGCCTGGCCGTGTTGGCCTTGGGGCTCGCCTGTCAGGCGCAGGATCGCCAGGTCCCCACAACCCTCCTGTCCGTGTCGGATCCGGAGTTGGAGGTCACCGTGTGGGCGACCTCGCCCATGCTGAAGAATCCCACGAATATTGATTTCGATGCGGCGGGCCGGATGTGGGTGGCGGAAGGCGTGAACTATCGCGGGCATTCCAAGCGCCAACCCGAGGGCGATCGCATCGTGATCCTCGAGGACACGGACGGCGACGGGAAGGCGGACAAGGAAAGCGTGTTCGTGCAGGAGCCCGGATTGCAGGCACCGCTGGGGTTGGCGGTGATCGGGAACAAGGTGGTGGTCTCGGCGGCTCCGGACATGATCGTGTACACGGATGTCGATGGGGACCGGCGGTTTGATCCGGCGGTGGACAAGCGCGAGGTGCTCCTGACGGGGTTCAACGGGCGCCAGCATGATCACAGCGTGCATTCGGTGACGGTGGGGCCCGATGGACAGTGGTATTGGAACGCGGGCAACTGCGGTGCGCTGTTCACGGACAAGAGCGGCCAGACCTTCCGGATCGGCAGTGCTTACGGCGATGGCGGACGCCAGCCGTTGTTCAACGCCACCCAGATTGCCGGGCAGGCGAGCGACGATGGCCATGTCTGGATCGGTGGTTTCGCGGCGCGGATGAACCCGGATGGAACCCGCGTGCGGGTGCTCGGGCACAACTTCCGGAACAGCTATGAACAGGCGGTGACGTCGTTCGGGGACGTGTTCCAGAACGACAACGACGATCCCCCGGCGTGCCGCACGACCTTCCTGATGGAGTATGGCAACGCCGGCTTCTGCTCGGCGGATGGCCAGCGGAGCTGGGGGGCGGATCGACGGCCGGGGCAGAGCATTCCCACCTCGGAATGGCGTCAGGAAGATCCGGGGACAATGCCCTCGGGTGATGTCTATGGCGGCGGATCACCGACAGGCATCGCGTTCTACGAGGACGGTGCGCTGGGCAAGAAGTATCGGGGACTCCTGTTGAGCTGTGAGCCGGGGCGCAACGTGGTCTTCGGATACCTGCCGGTTGCGGAGGGCGCGGGCTTCCGCCTCGAGCGTTTCGAGTTCCTGACCAGCAACAAGGAGGGCGAGTTTGCGGGAACGGATTTCAAGGGCGGGCGCAACGAATCGCGTGATCTCAAGACCATGTTCCGGCCCAGTGACGTGGCCGTGGGACCGGACGGCGCGGTGTATGTCGCCGACTGGTTCGATGCGCGCGTGGGTGGTCACGCGGATTGGGACGACACGCTCTCCGGAACGATCTACCGGGTCGCGCCGAAAGGCTTTCGCCCGAAGGTTCCGAAGGTGGACCTGGGTTCGTTGAGTGGTGCGGTGGCGGCGATCCAGAATCCGGCGGTGAACGTCCGTGGCCTCGCGCAGGAAGCGGTGCTGAAGCATGCCTGGGGCACGGCTTCGGTGGCGACGACCCGGCCAGTGGAAGCATTGTTGAAGGATGCGAATCCGTATGTCCGGGCGCGGGGTATCTGGCTGCTCTCACGACTGGGAGCCTCTGGCCTCAAGAAAGTGGAGGGCTTGCTCAAGGACTCGGACCCACAGGTACGGGTGGCAGCCTTCCGGGCGCTGCGCCGGGATTGCGAATGCCGGGTTCAGCCGGGAGGTGCGGGGTCGGTTACGGGCAACGCCGACCTCGTGAAGATCGCGACGCGGATGGCCGTGGATTCTTCGGCAGCGGTGCGGCGTGAGGTGGCACTGGCGATGCACGGACTCTCCTGGGCGCAGTCGAAGGAAGTGCTGCTGGCAGTGGCCCGCGGATTTGACGGCAAGGACCGGACTTACCTCGAAGCGCTCGGCACCGGTGCGTGGAAGAAGGAATCGGAGCTGTTCGATGCATTGCTGGCGTTGCAACCCGACGGTGGACGCGATGCGTTGAAGTGGACCCCTGCGTTCGCCTCCATCGCCTGGCGGTTGCACCCCGCTCAGTCGGTTGAAGGCTTCCGTGCGCGGGCGTTGGCCAAGGAACTGTCCGATACCGAGCGGAAGCGTGCAGTGACGGCGGTGGCGTTCTCGGGCGTTCCGGCCGCGGCGGCTGCGATGGTCGATATCGCCGCAGGCTCGGACAAGTTGGTGAAGGCGGAGTCCGTGTGGTGGTTGCTGAACCGGAAGGATTCGCTGTGGAAGGGGCAAGGGCTGGATGTCGCGCTGAAGTCCCGGGGCATCTATGACCCGGATTCGGTGGAGTTGAGCGAGGCGGTGGTTCCGGCGGCTGAGCCTGCGAAGTTTGCGGTGGCGGATGTGCTGAAGCTTCGTGGCGATGCGAAGCGCGGTGCGGAGAAGTTCAACGGTACTTGCGTCAGTTGCCATCGGTTGGGCGATACCGGCACGGAATACGCACCCAACCTCACCGGATGGGCGCAGCGCCAGACCACGGAGGTATTGGTCAACTCGATCCTCAATCCGAGTGCGGACATCGCGAGCGGATTCTCGGGGGTGGAACTCCAGACGAAGGATGGACTGACGATCCACGGCGTGGAGTTGTCCGGTGGCGATCCCACGATCATCCAGTCGGCAGGCGGGATCACGCAGACGGTGCCGAAGGCGAAGATCGCCGGCCGCAAGGGCCTGGGGCGTTCGCTGATGCTCAGTGCCGACCAGTTGGGATTGTCCGCACAGGACGTGGCGGACATTGCGTCCTACCTGCGCTCGCGTTGACCTGACTGTGCGCGGCGGCGCTCGGTCTGCTGCCTTCAAACGCAACAGGGGCGATTCGGGATAATCCCGAATCGCCCCTTATTCTTTGGCCTTCTGTTCAGCGCTGATGCGATTACCGCACCTGCTGGCCGAGGCTGAGGAGGAACATGATGTTGTTCGGCGTCTTCTTGAGCTTGGTGAGGAGCAGTTCCATCGACTCCACGGGCGGCACGCTGGTGAGGGCGCGGCGCAGGACCGAGATCCGGTTGTATTCGTCCGGATGGTAGAGCAACTCCTCCTTGCGGGTGCCGGAACGTTCGATGTTGATCGACGGGAAGATCCGGCGGTCAACGAGGGCGCGGTCCAGATGGATCTCCATGTTGCCGGTGCCCTTGAACTCTTCAAAGATCACCTCGTCCATGCGCGACCCGGTGTCGACGAGCGCGGTGGCCATGATCGTCAGGGACCCACCCTCCTCGATGTTGCGCGCGGCACCGAAGAAGCGCTTCGGCTTGTGGAGCGCGTTGGCATCGACACCGCCGGACAGGATCTTTCCCGAGTGCGGTTGGACGGTGTTGTAGGCGCGGGCCAGACGCGTGATGGAATCGAGAAGGATGACGACGTCCTTCTTGTGTTCGACGAGGCGGCGTGCCTTCTCGATGACCATCTCGGCGACCTGCACATGACGTTCGGGCGGTTCGTCGAACGTGGAGGAAACGACCTCGGCACCGCGGCAGGTCCGTTCCATGTCCGTGACCTCCTCCGGTCGCTCGTCGATCAGGAGGATGATGAGGTGGGACTCCTTGTTGTTGGCGAGGATGGCGTTCGCCAGCTTCTGCATCAGCACGGTCTTGCCGGTGCGGGGCGGGGCGACGATGAGGCCGCGGGTTCCCTTGCCGATGGGGCAGACGAGGTCAACGACGCGGGTGTTGAGTTCGTCGGGAGCCGTTTCGAGGAGGAAGCGCTTTTGGGGGAAGAGCGGGGTGAGATTCTCGAAGTGGGTCTTCTCCTTGGCGATGTCCGGATCCAGCCCGGCGACCTTCTCGACGCGGAGGAGGGCGTAGAACTTTTCCTTGTCCTTGGGCGGGCGGACCTGGCCTTCGACGTCGTCGCCCGTCTGGAGATCGAAGCGCCGGATCTGGGACGGCGAGACGTAGATGTCCTCCGGACAGGGGAGGTAATTGAATGCGGGGGACCGAAGGAACCCGAAGCCTTCGGGCATGACCTCGAGGATGCCGCGGGTGTAGATCGTTCCGCCGGCCTGAAGGTTGCGCTGGACGATCTGGAAGATGATCTCCTGACGCTTCAGCGTTCCGTAATTCTCGATCGCGAACTCCTTCGCCACCTCGCTGAGGGGCGTGATGGGCATCGGTTGGAGTTCATGGAGATGGATGGTCCGCGGGTTGACGCGGATGACCGGGGCCACGGGCGCCGGCGGGGCAGGGGTATCCTCATTCGGATTCTCCATGCGCTCCCGGGGCTTGGGCGTGGACTTGAGCACCAAGGGGGGCTCCTCCTCCGGGTCGGCCAGCTCGGCAATGGGCGGCTCTGGCTCGATGACCTCGGTCCTGGAAGCCTTCGCCGCCGCGCGGGAAGTCCTTGGCGCGGCTGTGATTTCGGGCTCGGGCTCGGCAACGATCGCAGGGCTTTCGGAAGGTTCTGAACCATCGCGCAACGCGAGTTCCGGCTCGGGGGTCGGGGTGGCCTTTGCCGACGCACGCTTGCCGCGGGTGGCCTTCGGTGCGGAGGGCGCTGCGACCGCGGGAGGGGGTGTTGGAGGTGCCGGTGGCGGCGCTTCAACAGGCGTTTCGATTGCCGCCGGTGAATCGTCCTCGCCCGCCTTCTTGCGGGTGGCGCGCGGCTTCTTCGCTGCCGCGACTTCCTTGGGTGCTCTTGCCATGGATGAAATGGATGGTGTGCTGATACGATCGTCGACGTTGTGCGCCTTCCGACGCGCGGACGGCGGATTACCTTCGGGGGGAATACACCGGCGAGGGGGATAGCGAGGTCCGGGCTGGAACCGTTGAAGGCGACCCGTGGACGACGGAAGCCAACATGAAGGGAGGAAGGGTCGGTGCAAACAGATTTTTGGAACTTTCGCGGACGGATTGTTCCGGATCCAACAACGCGGGACTCCACATTCCGCGGGTCCTGAGGCAGATTCGCGGCGGGTGAACCACCTGATTGCAAAGATTGAGGAGAACGCGCGCCGTCGTCTCGTCCTCCCGCCTCTCAGCAAGCCATCGGACGAATTGCCGCGCTACCGGCAGTTCCTCAAGGTGGAATCCCATCGTTTGCGGATCCTGCATCGTGGTGGCGCGGGAGGACTGGAGGTCTGTCAGGCACGGGCTGGAATGATGGACGTGCTGATCCGCCATGTCTGGGAGGCGGTGCAACGTGCCTTTCCCGCGCGCGGTCTGGCTCCTGCCATCGCTCTGGTTGCGTTCGGCGGGTATGGGCGCGGTGAACTGAACCCGTGGTCCGACATTGACCTCATGTTCCTGCACGCAGGCGGACCGGATCTCGCTGCGGAGCGCCAGAAGGTCCTGGCCGACTGGACCAGCGGCTTGCTCTATACGCTCTGGGACATCGGCTTGAAGGTGGGCCACTCCGTGAGGACGGTGGAAGATTGCATTGAAGTGGCGAACGGCGACATGCAGTCCAAGACCTCGTTGCTGGAGGCGCGACGGGTGGCTGGAGATGAGCGCCTGTTCGAGACATTCCAATCGCGATTTACCTCGGGATGCGTGAAGGGGCACTCGGAGGAATACATCCGTCAACGACTCGAAGACCAGCGGGCGCGCCGCCAGAAGAACGGCAATTCGCCGGCCTTGCAGGAGCCCAACATCAAGAACGGGGTCGGCGGCCTGCGCGACTTCCAGAACCTCCTCTGGATGTCCTTTTTCCAGGAGGGCTCGCGCACCCTCGCCGACCTGCAATCCCGCGACCTGCTGGGTTCCGCCGAGCGGAAGCAGTTGGAGTCGGCTTACGATTTCCTGCTGCGCACGCGTACGGAGCTTCATCACGTCGCGGGTCGGGCGGTCGACATGCTGGCGGCCAACGTGAAGCCGGCGGTGGCGCTGGGTTTGGGATACTCGGATCGATCACCCCGGGTGCGCGTGGAGGCTTTCATGCGGGACTACTACACACATGCCCGCAACATCTACCTGATCACGCGGACGCTGGAGCAGCGCATGGCCCTCGGCCGGGGGCGGAATGGTGGGGCCGCCAGCAGCGCGCCGACGCCGGGCTCCCAGTTCGACGGATTCCGGGTCGTGGATGGGCAGTTGCGGCACGTCTACAAGACGGCGTTGCGGGATGATCCCCGCCGCTTTCTGCGGGCGTTCCTGCATTGCCAGCAGCGGGGACTGAGCCTTCACCCGGACCTGGCGCAGTTGATGCGTCAGCAGTTGGCGGTCCTGGACCGCAGCTTTCTGGCCGATCGGCACAACCACGTCACCTTCCTCGAAATCCTGAACCAACGCGGCAATGTGTCGCCGCACCTGCGCGCGATGCACGAGGTGGGATTCCTGGGGAAGTTCATCCCGGAATTCGGGAAGCTGACGAATCTCGTCCAGCACGAGTTTTATCACCAGTACGCCGTCGACGAGCACACGCTGACCTGCATCGAGAAGCTCGATCAGGTCTGGAACGCGACTGAGAAGCCGCGACGGAACTACACCGAGGTGTTCCGGAGCCTGGAGCGGCCGTTCGTCCTGTATCTGGCGCTACTGCTCCACGACGCGGGCAAGGCCGCGGGGACAGGCCATCACGAGATCGTCGGCGGGGAACTCGCGATGAAGGTTTCGCGAAGGCTCAAGCTGGATGCCGGTACCACGGATTCCCTGCGCCGGATCATCGAATTGCATCTGTTGATGGTGCAGGTGTCCCAGCGACGCGATCTGGAGGATCCGGGTGTCATTGCCGACTTCTCCCGAGCGGTGGGGAGTGCTGAAAACCTGATGCTGCTGGCGCTCCACACCTTTGCGGATTCGATGGGCACCAGTGACACGCTGTGGAACGGGTTCAAGGATTCGCTTCTCTGGTCGCTGTACCACAAGTCGATGGCCCTGATGCGGGGCGGGCCGGAATTCATCGAGGCGCAGCGGGCCGTGCTCGAAAGGCTCCGCGAGGAGGTTCGCGGCATGCTTCCCAAGACCTTTGCCCCGGACGAACTGGATGGTCATTTCCTCGGGCTGCCCCCGCGGTACTTCCAGTTGCACTCGGCGCGCGACATTGTCCGGGACCTCACGCTGGCGCATCGGTTCATGCACCTCCAGTTGACGGAGGCCGAGCGTTCGCTCGAACCCGTGGTCGCGTGGCAGGAAGACCGCGACCGTGGCTATGCCGCGGTCCATATCTGTACCTGGGATCGTGCGGGCCTGTTCACCAAAGTGGCCGGAGCGCTGACCGCGGCAGGACTGAACATCTTCGGAGCCCAGGTGTTCACCCGGGCCGATGGGATTGTCCTGGATACCTTCTATGTCGCCGAAGCCCGCACGGGTGCATTGCCTGCGGAGGAACTGCGGGATCGCTTTGAAAAGATCCTGTTGCGGGTGCTGACGGGCATCTTCGACCTCGACCGGGCCATTGCCCAGGCGCCGCGTTATCCGTCCATGTTCCGCGCCGGTGGCGAGCGCATGCCCATCAAGATCCGCGTGGATGCCACGGCGTCGCCGACAGCCATCGTCATCGACATCGAGGCCGAGGATCGGGTCGGGTTCCTCTACGCCGTTTCCAAGACGTTGTATGACCTCGGACTGTCCATCGCCCTGGCGCGGATCAGCACCGAGAACGGGGCGGCGCTGGACACGTTCTACGTCACCGACGTCGAGGGCCAGAAGATCACGGATGCGGAGTGGTTGGCCCGGATCGAACCCGAGCTGCGCCGGGCCATCGGCGGATGAACCTGCTCCCTGCCGATATCGTGAATTGCCCGGTGGCCACGTTCGATGCCCTGCTGCAGGGACCCTCGCCGGTTCTGGCGCTGGCCCCCATGCAGGACGTCACCGATCTCCCGTTCTGGCGGTTGCTGGCGCGTTACGGAGGCCCCGACGTCTACTGGACCGAATACTCCCGGGTTCACGCCACCAGTTCGATCGAGCGGTCGATCCTGGAAGCCGTGCGGGAGAATCCGACCGGGCGGCCGGCGATTGCCCAGCTCATCGGGAACGATCCAGTGGCCATGGTGCGTGCTGCGCGTGAGTTGGAGAAGCTCCCGGTGGCCGCCATCGACCTCAACCTGGGTTGCCCAGCCCCCGTGGTGTACCGGAAGTGCGCCGGCGGCGGCCTGCTGCGGGAACCGCGACGGATCGACGCGCTGCTGGGCGCGCTGCGTGACGCCATCACCCGGGTGCGGTTCACGGTGAAGACCCGTCTGGGCTTTGCCGATGCCGGGGAATGGGAGGCCTTGTTGGAGGTTTTTGCGCGGCACCCGATCGACCTTTTGACGGTTCATGGCCGGACGGTGGCCGACATGTACCGCACGGAGGTCCGGTACGACCGGATCGCCCAGGCGGTGTCGGCGATGAAGTGCCCGGTCATGGCCAATGGAAATGTCTGGTCGCCGGTGCGTGCTGCCGAGGTGCTGCGTCAGACCGGGGCGCGGGGGCTGATGATTGGCCGGGGGTGCATCCGCAACCCGTGGTTGTTCGATCAGATCCGGGCGCACCTCGCGGGAGAGACTCCTGTTTATCCGACCGGACGCGACGTGCTGGCCTACGTGACGTCGCTTTACGAGGAGACGGTTCCTGTGGACGGCTTCAGCGAGCGCCTCCAGGTGGAGAAGATGAAGAAGTACATGAACTTCATCGGGGAGGGCGTGGAAGATCCGAAGGAGTTCCTGCATTGGATCCGTCGGGCGGAGACGCGGGAAGGCTTCTTCGACGTGTGTCTACGCCACCTGGACCACGACCGGCCGATGCGGTTGGTGCCGGGCGGTGGGGCGTAAAGGCGTCAAGAAATCGGTCTCGGAAACAACAAGGCCCACCCGACCAATGGTCGAGTGGGCTTTTGCCTGACTAAGGAAGGTTTTCCTTAGGCCTTCTGCATGCGGCGGCGGGCGATGAAGCCAGCGCCAGCGAGCAACACCGCGCCAGCAGCGTAGGTGCTGGGCTCGGGGATGTCGCTGAAGGTGTAGGTGATGGTCACCGTGGCACCGGCGTAGATGTCAGGCTGGCTTTGCTGGGTTGCACCGCCACCAACGCTGGAGAACGTGTCCGCGGTGAACGCGAAATTCACGGTCGCGCCGTTCGCGGCAACGTAGGAAGCCAAGTTGGGCGTGTCGTTCAACGAGCCCGAGGTGGCAGTGTTCTGAACGGTCGTGGAAGCGACCACAATGCCGTTGACGAAGCTAGAATCAATGTCGACCGCGCCGAAGTTCACGGCAGGGGAGCCACCGAACGGGCCAGTGCCAACGATACCGGTAGGGCCCGTGCCCCACTGCACCTGGTACAGGGCGCTGTCGGTGAGGCTGTAAACAGCGTAGCCACCGTAGGTGATGGTGTAGGAGATGCCGATCAGCGTGCCGCCGTGGCCAGTGATTTCAGCGGCCGTGGCCGTCGGAACGTCGATGCTGAACGTGATGTCGCCACCACTAAAGCTGGAGGCTTGGAGGCCGCCCGTGGAGGCGCCACCGACTGTGAATCCTGCGGCCGGCTCGGTCGCGGTCTTGGTGATTGCAGCCTGGGCTCCGACCGCCAGAGCGGCGATCGCAGCGAGGCGAATGATGTTCTTGTTCATAGATTGAGTTCGATAATTACCCGTCAGACACGGGAACCTAAGCAGATCGCGGACCTTCCAAGCAAGTGCCATTTTGGTTTCGGAGCATGGGTTGAGGGCATCGTTTGGAGTATTTTCATTCAGGCCTGGACCCGGTCCTGGTTTGGAAGGCGATGGATGAGGTCGGCCAGGGTACACCGTGCGGACCGGCTTTCCTCGGCGGCCATGACGGCGGCGAATTCCGCCTGGACCACGGGTCGGGTCGCGTCTGCCGCGGTCGGGAGGTCCGAGCCTTGGCCGGTGCGGAGGGCGCGCAGGATGTCGCGCACGGAGATCTGATCGAGGGGGCGGGCAGGGGCGAAGCCGGGGTGGGAGCCGTTGGTTTCGGAGACCAACTGGGCCTGGGTGAGACTCTGGAGGATGGAGGAGGCAAGGCGGGCGGGGACGGCGAGTTCGCTGGCGAGGGTGGCCAAGGGCGGCGGGGGGAGTTGGTGGACGAAGCACCGGCCGATCTCGGTCATGAATCGGAGGGCGACGAATTCCCGGGCCTGATGGTGAACCCGTTCCGCCATGCGTTCCTGGAGATAGGCGCGCCGGTTCTGGAAGACGTAAGCGACTTGGGAGCCGAACAGCACGATCATCCAAGAGAAGTACAATCCCAGCAGGAAGAGGGGAACGGCACCGAGGGAACCATAGATCTTGGAGTAGGTGACGACCTTGGTGTTGTAGAGGACGCCCAGGCGATTGTTCAGCCACCAGAGGATGCCGGCAACGAGGCCGCCGATGAGGGCCGCGGGCCAGTCCACGCGGGTGTTGGGCATCACTTTGTAGAACGCGCCGAAGGCGAGGGCGACGATCAGCAGCGGCAGCAACTGGGCCTGAAGCAGGGCGGCCCCGGGGATGTTCTGGAGCAGGGACGATTCCCCGGACAGGGCGTTGAGGTAGCCGGAGGTCGTGGCCACGAGCAGGACGATCGGCCCCAGGGAGATGGCGGCCCAGTAGAGGATGATGGATTCGAACCAGCCGCGTCCCCGGGCGACCCCCCAGATGTCATTGAAGGCCGCCTCGATGGTCCGCAGCAGGGAGATGGCCACGAAGATGAGGCCGACCATGGCGGTGACACCGATGGTCCCGAAATGGATGTTCCCCACGAAATCCAGGATGCTCTTCGCGACATCGGCACGTCGGGCCGCGCCCGCGTCCTCGATGGCTCCTCCGGGGGGCGGAGGCCCCACGGGAGCCGAGCTGTCGGCGTCGGACAGGCCGAGGGTGGGGGCGACGTTGTTGACCAATTGCTCGATCATCCCGGTGAGCTTGGCGCGGGAGGTTTCGCTTTTGGCGTCGAAGACCAGCGAAGCCACGGTCAGTGAGACCGCGAGCAGGGGAACGAGCGCGAGGAGGGTGGTGTACGCGAGGGCGGAGGCCCGGACCTGGCAACGGTTGCGCCAGAAGAAGCGTCCGACCAATCCCCAGAAGTGCAGGAATCGGCCGGCCCGGTCCTGGGCGATGGCTTCCTGCGCGGGTCCACCGGTGTGGGTGTCGTCCTTCAGGGACGCCGCCACGTCGGCCTGCAACCGCTTCAATTTGCCCACTGAGTCGTCCAGCATGGACGGAGACTATGCCCGGATGGGCTGGGGTGGAACGCGGAAAACAGGGCAGAAAACGGGGCGCGATGGCTCCAAGGCCCAAGGGCCAAGGGCCTATCTTCGCCACCAGCTCTTCGAGCCGCCCGCGGCTGGGGCATCGGAGGCGACCTCGGCCTGGGGTGCGAACTGACGGATCAAGAGCTGCGAACGCGCGGCGGTGAGCGCCATGATGAATTCGTCGTACGAACCGAACCGTTCGCGCGGTTCCTTGGCCATGGCCTTGCAAAGGGCGTCGCTGGTGGGCTGGGTGACGCTGGTCAGCAGGGCGTTGGGCGGGCGGACGGGGGTCTGAAGGTGGGCTGCGACGACTTCATCGACGGTGGGCGCTTCGAAAGGAACGTGGCCCGTGAGCGCGTGGTAGAGCGTTCCTGCCAGCGAATACATGTCGCACAGGAAGGTGTCGCCCTCCTGGCGCAACCGTTCGGGGGC
>JBIKWS010000493.1:0-3960 GCA_044356195.1 Cyanophyceae cyanobacterium | reverse complement strand
CTACGACCAGTTCGTCCGCGACCTCGTCCTCGCCCAGGGCAGCACGTTCGAGAATCCCGCCGGCAATTACCTCCGCGCCCTGCGCGATTCCGGCAAGATGACCGAGGACATCTCGCAGACGTTCCTTGGTGTGCGCTTCAACTGCAACAAGTGCCACGACCATCCCTTCGAACGCTGGACCCAGAACCAGTACTACGAGTTCGGCGCGTTCTTCGCCCAGGTCTCCTTCAAGCGCGGCACCCTCGGCCGCGATGTCCTCATCCGCGGCAACGAGACCTACGCCTCCGAACAGGTCTCCGAGGAGATCGTCTACCGCAACTACAACGGCGGCGAAGTCCGGCATCCCAAGAACGATGCCGTGATGAAACCCCAGGTCCCCTACGGCCACACCCGCACGCCGGTCCCGGACGAGGATCCCCGCCGCGCCTTCGCCGACTGGCTCACCTCGCCCGACAACCCGTACTTCGCCCGCTCCACCGTCAACCGCTTCTGGAGCTACTTCTTCGGCCGCGGAATCATCGATCCCGTCGACGACATCCGCGCCGGCAACCCGCCCAGCAACCCGGAACTGCTGGCCATGCTCGAACGCGACTTCGTCTCCGGCGGCCATGACCTGCGCAAGCTCATGCGCAGCTTCTGCACGTCCCGTACCTACCAGCTTTCCATCACGCCGAACCGCTGGAACCAGGACGACCTCGTCAACTTCTCCCACGCCCTCCCGCGCCGCCTCTCGGCCGAGCAGCTCCTCGACGCCGTCGCCGTGGCGACCGGTCACCGGCCCCAGTTCAAGGACATGCCCGCCGGCGTCCGCGCCGTCACCGCACCCGACGGCATGGTGGGCGGTGGCGACTTCCTGGCCTTGTTCGGCCGACCGAAGCGCCAGAGCGCCTGCGAATGCGAACGCGCCGGCAACGTCACCCTCGCCCACGCACTGAACCTCGTGAACGGCCCGATGCTCGGCGAATGCGTCACCGCCTCCGGCAACGACCTCGCCCGCCTCATCCAGTCGGAAGCCGACGACCGCAAGGTCATCGAACAGGTCTACCTCGCCTGCCTGTGCCGCCCGCCGACGGACAAGGAGCTCGCCGCCGTCCAGCTCGGTTCCGGAGCCGACCGTCTTGCCGGAGCCCAGGACCTCGCCTGGGCCCTCCTCAACAGCCCCGCCTTCCTCTTCAACCGCTGAACCCAACCACCTCCCCCCATGATCTCCATCCCCGGCCAGTACGGTGCCACGTGTGACGGCTTCTCCCGCCGCGAGTTCCTGCGCATTGGTGGCGCGGGCCTTGCCGGCCTGAGCCTCGCGAACATCCTCAAGCTGCAGGCCCAGCAATCGGCCGCCGCCGGGCCCGCCGCATCCCAGCCCCGCAATGGCTGGGGTCGCGCCAAGTCCGTCATCATCCTCTATCTCCAGGGCGGACCCAGCCACATCGACATCTGGGATCCAAAGCCGGACGCCCCCTCGAACATCCGCGGCGACTTCAAGCCCATCCGGACCAAGGTCCCCGGCATCCAGCTGAGCGAGGTCATGCCGAAGCTCGCCCAGCAGATGGACAAGGCGACGCTCATCCGCTCGATGAGCTACACGCCCGTCGGGCTCTTCAACCACACCGCCGCGATCTACCAGATCATGACCGGCTACACGCCCGACCGCGTGTCACCCTCCGGCCAACTCGAGCCGCCCGCGCCGAACGACTTCCCGCACCTCGGTTCCCAGATCGCCCGCCTGCGTCCGCCCGAAGTCCCGATGCTGCCGTTCGTCATGCTTCCGCGTCCGTTGCAGGAATCGAACGTCATCGGCAAGGGCGGCACCGCCGGGTTCCTCGGCGCGGCGTTCGATCCCTATTACTTCTATCAGGACCCCGCCAAGGAACTGAACCTCGCGGACCTCACCCTGCGCCCGGAAGTCTCCCGCGAACGCCTCGAACGCCGTTCCCGCATCCTGAAGTCCGTCAACGACGCCATGCCCGACATGGAGAAGGCGGTCGAGAAGTATGCCCTCGACTCGTACTACCAGAAGGCCTTCGACCTCGTCTCCAGCGGCCGCGCCCGCGACGCCTTCGACCTGACCAAGGAGGCCGATTCCCTCCGCGATCGCTACGGCCGCCACACGTTTGGCCAGGGTTGTCTCCTCGCCCGGCGTCTCGTCGAGGCCGGCACACGCGTCGTCCAGATGAACTGGCCCGCCGTCGCCAACGGCGATCCCACCGTGGATGCCTGGGACACGCACGCCGCCAACTTCGGCCCCCTGCGGAACATCCATTGCCCGAAGCTCGATTCCGGCCTCAGCGCCCTCCTCGAAGACATGGACCAACGCGGTCTGCTCAAGGAAACCCTCGTGGTCGCCCTCGGCGAATTCGGCCGGAGCCCGCGCCTCGGTGTCTCCACCAGCGGCAACACGAACTCGCCCGATGGTCGCGATCACTGGCCTTACTGCTATACCGCGTTCATGGCCGGCGCGGGTGTTTCCCGCGGTGCCCTGTACGGTCGTTCCGATGCCACCGGCTCCTCCCCGGCCGACTCGCCGGTGCATCCCACGCAGATCGTGGCCACGATCTATCACGCGCTGGGCATCGATCCGCACACGATCGTGATGAACCATCTCAACCAACCCCGCGAACTCGTCCAGGCCGAAGCCGTCACCGGGCTGTTCTCGTGAAGTTCGAAGTTTGAAGATCCAAGTTTCGAGCACAGCCACAGTGCAATGACGGCACCGAACCTTTCACCATTACGGTCCCGCATCCTGGTTTTGCCCACGCGCGGAACGGGGTGGCGGCGTCCTCGTCGCCTTTCGAAAGCCGTTCCCACGGCGATGAGGACATCGCCACCCCGTAACCATTCCCACAGGGGGCAGTGTCACGAAGCGCCCACCTCTTCCCCGCTTCAACCTTGAAACTCGAAACTTCAAACTTCCCCCGCCTCCTCACGTCGGCGGCGACGATTGGACTCGTCGGGGGAGGCTTCCTCCACGCCGCGATCCAACCGGTTCCCCGCCTGGACTCGGCTTCCCTCACCTTCCTCCAGCGGGGCACGACCAACACGGTGACCCTTTCCGGCGAAGGCCTCGCCGCCGTCACGGATCACCTCGCCTCGCACAAGGCCGTCCGGATTGCGGACGTTCCTTCCTCCACGCCCGCGGTCGTCCTGGAAGGCTCGCTCGGCGGCATCACGGTCCGGCCCAGCGATCCCGCCAAAACCCTCCCTCTCCAGATCATCGTCGCCGCGGACGCCCCGCTCGGTGCCCACGAACTCCGCGTGGCCGGCCCCGGCGGTGTGTCGAATCCGCTGACCATCCAGGTCACCGACCTCCCCGAGATCCTCGAACCCGCCGGCACCTCCGATCCCGCCTCGCCGCCGAGCATCACGCCACCTGTCGCCATCTCCGGTCGCATCGGCGGCTCCGCAGAAGTCGACGCCTACCGGATCGCGCTGAAGGCCGGGCAGGAAATCCATTTCGACGTCCAAGCCAACCGCACGGGTTCGCCGCTGGATGCCACGTTGATCCTCCTCGATTCCAAGGGCACCGAGGTCGCCCGCTCCGAGGACGCCCACGGTCTCGATCCGTTCCTCGTCTTCAAGGCACCCGCCGATGGCGAATACACCGCACGCCTCAACGACCTGCGCCACCTCGGCGGCGACAAGTACACCTACCACTTCGTCGTCGGTACCCGCCCTTACCTCGAGTCGCTGTTCCCCTTCGGCGGCCGTCGCGGTTCGACGGTGGAGGTGCAACTGTTCGGCCACCAACTCGAAGGTGCCAACCGCCTGACGCTCGCCCTCGCGCCCGAGGCACCGCTTGGCCGACAGGAGATCCGCGCCCGCACCGCCGCCGGCTACTCGAATCCGATTGGCTTCGAAGTCGGCGATCTTCCCGAACAACTCGAAGCCGAACCCAACAACGCCGCTGACAAGGCCAACGCCCTCCCGGCACCGATCGCCCTCAACGGCCGCATCGGAGCACCG
>JBIKWS010000491.1:0-3962 GCA_044356195.1 Cyanophyceae cyanobacterium | reverse complement strand
CGTGGGAGGTGTGCGAGGAGGGGGCGGGGAAGGGGGCTGGCAGGGGGCTGGCAGGGGACGGGCGCGCAGGGGGTCAATCCCGGGTGATGGACCGGAGGCGGGATTCCAGTTCGGCGCGCAGTTCGGCGACTTGGTCGGGGGTCAGCTCCCGGGGAACCTGAAGGGGCGGTCCGAACGTGACCTCACACTGGCTGAAGGGCAGGGGAATCTGGAATCCGTCCCAGCTGCGCAGGACCTTTTTCCAGGACAGCCGGTAGCCGACGGGAACGATGGGCAGTCCGGTGACCTGGGCGAGGACAATGATGCCTTCCTGGGCTTGGTAGCGGGGGCCGCGGGGGCCGTCGGGAGTGATGGCGATGTCGCAACCGCTGCGGGCGTGACGGACCAGGTCGAGGAGCGCGGCGGCACCGCGGCGGCTGGAAGATCCGCGGGCGGGGATGAGGCCGAACAATTGCATCACGCAGGCGATGAATCCGCCGTCCCGGGAAGCACTGATCAGGGTCGCCAGCCGGCGTCCGGACTTTCCGCGGGTCAGATGGCGATAGATGGAGGCGGAAAGCAGGATGCGATTGTGCCAGACGGCGAAGATGACGGGATGGTTGTGGGCTGGGGCCACGACTCCTGCGCGATCGTCCCAGGACCAGCGCAAGGTGGCAGCGAGGATCCGGGCAATCCAGAAGGCGGCGTGGGCTGCGATCCGGCCGTGCCACTTGGGCTGGGCGGGGATGACGGGACCGCCCTTGGTGCGGGGAGCGGCGGGTCTGGATTCGGGGGCGGCGTCCATCAGGCAGGCTTCCGCAGGCAGGCGCGGACGATCTTTTCCACGGTGGCGTCGGAGCCGAGCAGTGCGGCGGCGGCGCGCACGGATTCCTGCGCTTCGGCCGGCTTGAATCCGAGAGCCACGAGGGCAGCGGCGGCATCGGCCAGGCGGGCTTCCGGTTCGGGAAGGACGGCACGCGGGCTGCCCGGCGTGGAGGGATCGATCCCGAATGCGGCGATCTTGTCCTTGAGTTCGACGACGATCCGTTCGGCGGTCTTGCGCCCGACGCCGGAGACGGCGGAGAGGGCCTTGACGTCCTGGGCGGCGACGGCGGAGCGGAAGGCGTTGACGGAAAGTCCGGACAGGATGCCAAGCGCGATCTTGGGTCCGATGCCGCTGACGGTGTGGATGAGGAGTCGGAAAAGGTCGCGTTCGGACGGGGTGACGAAGCCGTAGAGGATGTGGGCATCCTCGCGGACGGCGAGGTGGGTCAGGAGCCGGACCTCCTGTCCGACCGGAGGCAATCGATCGAAGGAGGAGAGGGGAATGAGCACTTCGTAGCCGACGCCGTGAACGTCGATGACGGCGAGGGAAGGGAGGGCGTCGACGAGTTTGCCGTGGAGGTGATGGATCATGGGTGGATTTCCTGCTTGGACTTCCGGAGGAGTCGGATTTCGCCGATGACCATGGATTTGTCGACGGCCTTGCACATGTCGTAGAGCGTGAGGGCGGCGACGGAGACGGCGGTGAGGGCCTCCATTTCAATGCCGGTGCCGGCAGTGATCCGGGCGGTGGCGGTGATCTGGATGCGATCCCGTGAATCGGGGATATGGAAGTCGACCTCGCAGTGGGTGATCGGGAGCGGATGACAGAGCGGGATGAGTTCGCCGGTGCGTTTGGCGGCCATTATTCCGGCGAGCCGTGCGGTGGCGAGGACGTTGCCCTTGGCGACCTGGTTGGACTCGATGAGGGCCAGGGTCGCTGGATTCAGGCGGACTTCACCCGCGGCCTCCGCCTCCCGTAAGAGGGCGGGCTTGCGGGTGACATCCACCATGCGGGCTTCGCCCCGGGCATCGACATGTGACAGTTCGCTCACCGGGGAAAGGGTGCCGTGGAGCGGGCGCGGGTGCGACGCGGAAGTTTTTTGGGCGTGCGGTCGATGCAGGGCCGGGGGCAGGATCTTCCTGCGGGCCGGAAGCGAATTGGAGCGTGACCGGCCCCCAACCCCAATCCTGACAAAATGGCATCCTTCTTCGAGCACCCCATCGACGAGCGCGTGCGGCTTTCCTACCAGATCCTTGAGCGGCTGCGGCGGCCCAATGGCGGCTACGTGGCCAGTCCGTACTCGGCGGAAGATGGATCCGGGGACGCGTACAATGTTTACTGGATCCGGGACATCATGTTCGCGACGTACGCGAACGAGTACCTCGGGTGCTATGACCGGATGGTCGAGAGCCTCCGGTTGGTCCTGGACATCTTCAAGCGGTACCACCACCGCATCATCAAGGCGTCGATCGTGAAGCCGGACGTGCGGCATCAGCGGGGATTGTTCATGCCGGCGCGGGTGCATCCGACGACGCTGGAGACGATCACGGACGACTGGGGACACCACCAGTTGGATGTGTTCGGGCTGTTCATGTACAAGATCGGCGACCTGATCCGGAAGGGGTACGGGTTCCGGTTCACGCCGGAGGATTTCACGCTGATCGGACACATCCGGAGCTACATCTTCAACATGGGTTTCGAGCCGGATTTCGGCGTGTGGGAAGAGGGACCGGAGTCGCATTCGAGCAGTTTCGGAGCGGTGCTGGGTGGGTTGATGATGTGGTTCGACCAGGGCTACTACGACTACAAGTACAAGCAGAAGATCGAGATCGGGCATCTGGTGCCGGTCAGCGAGCGGATGATTGCGGACGGAAACGGGGCGTTGATGACGCTGTTGCCGCGGGAGTCTGAAGGTCGGCCGTATGACATGGCACAGTTGAGCCTGCTGTGGCCGTACAGCATCGTGGATTTCGAGACCAAGAAGACGATCCTCAAGAACGTGGAGACGCATCTGGTGGGAGAGCGGGGCGTGCGTCGGTATCCCGGGGACGTTTACTGCGGGAAGGGGTTGGCGGCGCATCAGGGCGAGACGGCGCAATGGCCGCTCGGCTTGGCGTGGCTTTCGATCTGTTACTCAAAGATGGCCGAGTACGGCCGCGAGTTCGATCTCGGCCGGCAGGCCATCCACCTGTCCTGGGAGGAGCGGGTGGGATACTTTCGCAAGTCGGTCGAGTATTTCGAAATGCTGGAGAAGGCGATGACGCCGGAGGGGTACGTTCCGGAAATGTGGGTGGGGGAACAATTGGGCCACAACACCCCGTTGGCGTGGGCCCAGAGCTTCCACATCATCGCCGCGCAGATGCTCATCAACCTGACCCACAAGCACGGCGAGCATTTCCGGCTGCCCGCCCATGTGCGCAAGGGCGGGTTGGCAGTCGCGTGAGATGGCTCAAGGCCGAGGCAGGAGCCGCCCCAGAGCGGGGCGGGCTCCGGCGACCGGGAGGTAGCAGGCCTGGGAGGCGTGGGTGATCTGCGGGATGGACGACAGTGGGACGATCACAACCTGTTCGGGCGAAGCCGTGGCCTGCACGCGGGTCTGGGTTTCGGTCCAGCCCGAGCGGACGGTGACGACGTAGTCGTTCCCTGGGGTCACTTCGAAGGGAAGGATGTCGTTCATGTCGGCAGTTTCCTCGCGGCTGGTGCCGAACCAGGTCGAAGCGGTGGATCCCGCCTCGATGAGGTGGACGTCGGCCTTCACACGGCGACCGGCGGGTCGGTCGAGGACCTTCACGAGGAGGCGGGTCTTGCCGTCCTTGGGGGGAGTGGCCTTCGGGGTGTAGCGGTCGGTGACGTTGACGGCCGGGACCCAGCGGATGTTCCGGGCCCAGACCATGGGGAACGGGAGGCCGGTCTTGCGGAAGCTGGTGGCGTAGATGGCGTGCCGGGGTTCATCGCGCTTTGCCTGCGAGGCGTCGTGGACGAACCACCCGCGGTCGAGTCCGGCGGGGTCGGGTTCGGCGGCGCCGAGGAAGTGCCAGTCGCCGTCCCAGATTTCGACCCAGGTGTGGTTGCCGCGCATGTTGGCCCAGAGTGGCGTGCCGACAATGCGGGCGGGAACACCGACAGCGCGGCAGGCATCGGCGAGGAGCACGGAGAG
>JBIKWS010000492.1:0-3962 GCA_044356195.1 Cyanophyceae cyanobacterium | reverse complement strand
AGTCGTGGCTGGCGTCCGCGGCGAGCGCCTGTTCGAGGAGCGGCTTGGCTTCGGCAGGACGCTTGAGCCGGAGCAGGCATTGGCCCAGGTGCGCGATCGCGTCGGGATCGTTCGGGTCGCGCTTCATGGATTCGCGGTAGCTGATCTCCGCCTTCGTGAACTTGCCGAGGGAGAAGTAGTGGTCGGCGAGGTCGAGGTGGTCGCGCGCGTGGTCGAGGTGGTGGATCCGGTTCTGGATTTCCTTGAGACGCGCCCTTGCGCGGGCGCCAGGGAGTTCGAATCCGACGGAGCCGCCACCGGCCGGTCCCTGCTGCCGGTAAACGAGGAAGAAATAGAGGATGGCGGAAAGGACCGAGAAGACGACGATGCAGACGGCCCAGATCCATTCGCCGCGCCGGACGGCATCGATGCACATCCAGATCTGGAAAAGGATTCCGACCAGAAACAGGGGATTTTGAATCCACATTTCCGGGTGAAAGATGTCCAGCCACAGCGCCGCGCTCAGCATCCGGGGACGCTAGACACCGAATGGCCGGGAGCCAACCGAAGAAGCGTTGTCCGGGGAGTTCCCAGCCGCCAGATCCCAGTTTCCTGCCGCTGGCGGTCCGGGGGGTGGGTGTGCCTATCATGGGCGATGATTCGCGGGAAACGATGGATGTGGGGGGTGTGCTGCCTCTTTCTGGCGGCGTCATTGGGTTGTGTGGCCCGGGGCAAGGATGCGGAGGTCACACAGGCCCGGGTGTCCCAGCCATTCCGTGCGGACAAGCTCCGCGCGATTGATCAGGCCTTCTCGGACGCCATCGCGGCTGGGCAGTTGCCGGGCGGCGTGGTGTGGGTGGAGCATCGGGGGACCCAGTATCACAAGGCCTACGGAAACCGTGCCGTGGAACCGAAGGTCGAGCCCACGACCGAAGACACCGTGTTTGATGCGGCGTCGTTGACCAAGGTGTTGTCGACCACGCCGGCGATCCTGCTGCTGGCAGAACGCGGCAAGATCGACATCGAAGCACCGGTCGCGAAGTACTTCCCGGAGTTTGCGGCCAACGGCAAGGAGGCGATCACGGTCCGTCACCTGTTGACCCACGTCAGTGGGCTGCGCCCGGGGTTGGGTCGCGCCACCGCTTGGGAAGGCTGGGACGCTGCGGTGAAGCTCGCCGCCGCGGAGACACCGACGCAAAGCCCCGGCAGCAAGTTCGTCTACAGCGACATCAACTTCATCGTGCTGGGCGAGTTGGTTCGGCGCGTTTCCGGTCGTGAACTGGATGCCTTCGTGGCCGCGGAGATCTTCGGGCCGCTGGGGATGGCCGACACGGGCTACCGGCGTCGTGGGAAGGCTTCGAAGGATGTCTCCCGGATTGCACCCACCGAGCGGACCGGGGATGCAACGTTCTTCCGTGGGGAGGTGCATGATCCAACCGCACGGCGCATGGGCGGGGTGGCTGGGCATGCCGGCATCTTCACCACGGCATCGGATGTGGCGCGGTTCTCGCGGATGATGGTGTCGGGAGGCGTGCTCGATGGGAAACGCCTGTTCAAGGCGGAGACGGTGCGGTGGATGACCACGGTGCAATCGCCGGCCGGTTTGCCGGCGCGCGGCTTGGGCTGGGACATTGATTCGCCTTACGCCGGGCCGCGAGGTTCGCGGTTCAAGTTTGGTTCGTACGGCCACACGGGCTGGACGGGCACGTCGATGTGGATTGATCCGGAGACCGAGACGTTCGTGATCGTGATGTCGAACCGGAACCATCCGACGGAGGCCGGGGATGCGCGGGCGTTGCGCAAGCGGGTGGGAACGCTGGCAGCCGAAGCGCTGCCGGATGTCGAATGGCCGGTCAAGGAAGGGGCGATGCGCGTGGGCGGGTGGGAAGATGGCGACTGGGGGATGGGAGCGGCGGATGCGTCGGGGGATGGGGTCCTGAACGGCATCGATGTGCTGGTGCAGACGGGGTTCGAGGCGTTGCGCGGGCGGAAGGTGGGATTGATCACCAACCACACGGGACGGGACCGGACACGTCGGCCAACGATCGACCTGTTGCATGCGGCGCCAGGGGTGGAGCTGGTGGCCTTGTTTTCGCCGGAGCATGGCATCCGCGGATTGCTGGACGAGAAGGTGTCGGACGGCCGTGACGAGAAGACGGGGTTGCCCGTGTACAGCCTCTACGGGGAGCGCCGGGCGCCGACGCTGGAGCAGTTGGCAGGCGTGGACGTGCTGGTGTTCGACATCCAGGACATCGGGTGCCGGTTCTATACGTACATTTCGACGCTGGGGAACTGCATGGAAGTGGCGGGCAAGGCGGGGAAGGAGTTCCTCGTGCTCGACCGTGTGAACCCGGTGACAGGAACGCGGGTGGAGGGGCCGGTGCTGACGGGGGCGCGGAGTTTCGTGGCGTGGCACGAGATTCCGTTGCGGCACGGCATGACGGCGGGGGAGTTGGCGCAGATGTTCAATACGGAGCGCGCATTGGGCGTGAAGCTGTCGGTGGTCCCGTGCCGTGGATGGCGTCGGAAGGCCTGGTATGATGCGACGGGACTTCCCTGGACCAATCCGTCGCCGAACATGCGTTCGCTGACGGAGGCCACTTTGTACCCCGGGGTGGGGGTGCTGGAGTTCTGCGCGTTGAGCGTGGGTCGCGGAACGGGTACGCCGTTCGAGGTGGTCGGAGCTCCCTACATCGATGACCTGCGGTTGGCGGCGGAGTTGAACGCAGCGGAGTTGCCCGGGGTGCGGTTCGTGCCGACGCGTTTCACACCCACGGCAAGCGTGTTTCAGGGGAAGGAGTGCGGAGGGGTCCAGATCCTGGTGACGGATCGCGACCGTTTGCGGGCGTCGGATCTGGGCATGCTGCTGACCTCGACGTTGTATCGGCTGTATCCGACCGAACTGAAGCCCGAGCGGTTGGGAACCCTGCTGGGGGATGCGGCGACGTGGGAAGCGATCCAGGCGGGCAAGCCGCTGAAGGCGATCCTGAAGGTGCGGGATCGAGGGATGCGTGCGTTTGAACGGCGGCGATCGAGGTATCTTATTTACCGGTAGGATTTTGAGGGGCGCGTGAATAAAGCCGGAAGGCATCAGTCTGCCCTCCAGCTTCGCGAATACGGAGCCTCTCAAAATGAAAACGACACTGATCGCTGCCACCACCACCTTCGCCCTCGCGCTGGGCGCCTTTGCTCCGGAAGTCCGGGCGGGGGATCGGGAGTGGGCGGTGGCTGGGAAGGTCCTGACGGGTGTGGTTGCCGCGGGCGTGGTCGCCCGGGCGTTTGATTCGGCGCACTGCGCGCCGACCACGGCGGTTGTGTACGCGCCGCCGGTTTATGTGGCCGCGGCACCGGTGGCTCCTCCGGCTCCCGTCTACTACGCGCCGGCTCCGGCTCCCGTGGTGTATGTTTCCGCTCCCGCGCCGGTCGTTTACTACACCCCCCCTCCTCCCGTGTTCGTGGCTCCGGCTCCGTGTTACTTTCCTCCTCCCCGGCCGATCGTGGTGCATCATCACCGCCGGTTTCACGGGCACGCCCTTTTCTGCCGGTAGGTGCCGGCAGGTTTGACGCATAGGAGAAGGCGGGCCCGCCGGCGTGAGACACCGGCGGGCCATTTTTATTCCAGCTTCGCAATTCTTGCATCCTCCCGTCCGGCCCCCAAGCTCATGCCCCGTGTCGCTCTACTCGAACTGGAAGATGTCCCGCCGCTCCCCGCGGCGGCGTCCGTTCCTGTGCTGGAGGGGAGCGCGGTCCTGATGGCATCGTCGGTTGTCACTTCCAGAGCCCGCGTGACCGTTGACGGCAAGTTCTTCCGCGTCGACGGCCGCAAATTCCATCCCAAGGGGGTGACGTATGGTCCTTTTGGGTCTGGTCCGGAAGGAGACGGATACTCGACACGTGAGCAGACGCTTCTTGATCTGGACCGTATCCGCGAGTTGGGCGCGAACACGCTGCGGGTTTATCACCTGCCGCCGCGGTGGTTCCTG
>JBIKWS010000490.1:0-3963 GCA_044356195.1 Cyanophyceae cyanobacterium | reverse complement strand
ATAGAGTCCCTGCTGCAGCCCGTCCCGAAAGGGCGATTTCACGCGTCTGTCCTCGCCCGAGTGGAACGTCAGAACCGCCACCCGCCCGCCCGGGTTCAGGCACGCCGGAAGGTTCCGCAGCCACGTTTCCAGCGCGCTGTACTCGTCGTTGATCGCGATGCGCAAGGCCTGGAATACCCGACGCACAAACCGCTCCACTTCCTCGCGTGGCGTCGCGGGGTCCGACCACGCCCGCAACCAATCGGCCAACGCTTTGGTTCGTCGGAAGGGGGTTTTCACCCGTGCTTCCACCAAAGCCGCCGCCAACCGGGCCGCCCGAGGCTCGTCCGCGCCATCCCGCAAGGTGGCCTCCAAGCGCGCCGGCCGGACCCCTGCCAGCCAATCCGCCGCGGACACTCCTCGCTGGGGGTTGAGTCGGAGATCCAGCGGACCATCGAACTTGAAGGTGAAACCGCGGTCCGGATTGTCGATCTGCATGGAACTCACCCCAAGATCGGCCAGGAGGACATCCGCCCCACTCCAGCCAAGTGATTCCAGCACGCCGTGCAACCCCGCGAAGTTCGAGGCCACGGTGATCGCCGCCTCTGGCCCATGTCCCGCTGCCAGCAGTCGCGCTCCCGCCCTTGGCAACTCCAGGGGATCGACATCGAGGCCCAGCAGTTGACCGCTGGCCCCATCGGCCCGCAGTCGTTCCAGGAGTGCCAACGCATGGCCGGCATGGCCCAGGGTACAATCAACGCCTCGCTCGCCGGGCCTCGGTGCCAAAACCTCAAGGATCTCAGCGACCATGATCGGCCGATGGCTTCCCGCCAGCGTCTTGCCGCGTGCCTCGATGTGTGCCGCCGCCTCCGGATAATCCCCCGCCCGGAGTTCCTTGTACTTGTGCTCGAACTTACGCGGGTTTCGACCCGGATACCGCGGCCGTCTCCGATGCACCACGGGTGTTCCTTCCGGGCCCGGACCGGGAACCGCTGGTGTTTCGCTCACCTGGAAATGTCTCCTTGGTAGAGCACCCGGAACTGGTGCCGACGCAGCGCGTCCTCCGCCACCTCATGGTGCTCGATGCTGATGGCCAGGGCCGACTTGCCGCCGGGACGCGTCAGGAACGGGTAGGTGTAATGCAGGTTCAACTCCGCCTCCACCAGCGCCGCCAGCACCTCTTGCAACCGTTGCTCTCCGTCGATCTCCACACACACGACCGGGTTCTCCGTGAAGGCCACCGAGTGTTCCTCCAGGAGCCGACGCGCCTTGTCCGGGTCATCCACCACAATCCGGAAGATCGTGCTGTCCGTCGTGTCGAGGACCGACAAGGCCATGATGTGGACCTCCTGCGCGGCCAACCAACGGACCACCTCGTGCATCCGTCCCATCCGATTCGGAACAAAGACAGAGAACTGTTCCACCGGATCCTTCTCGCGATCCCGTGCTGTACTCAACGACATGGCCTCAGCATGCACCTCCAGAACCCCTGTCCGCCAACCGAAAACCGGACACCCTGCGTTGCAGGAGGGATTCCAAAACGACCCCGCAAAGCAATGCGGGACGGTCCATTGTGCCACCGACCTCCCGGTGCACACCGACCGTCCCGCACCCACGCAGCGAACCGCATGGTCCTGAGCGGCTTACACCCCGCCCAGATCGGGTTCCCCACCCGACTCCCGGGGCTGTGACCCGGGGACCGCCTTGGCGCGGCCATCAAACTGAGACCGTGACACACACACAAACACTCGCGGCCTCAACACTCCCTCACGCGTCGCCTGAACGAAGGTTGCAAGTTCCCTGAAAAAGTTTTCTTCCACCCCCCCACGCCTCTTTCCGCTTTGGCGGATGCCCGCCTCGGCTACGTTTCGCCCATGTCCGAACCGGTCCCGCCGGAATCGCCTGCTGATATTGCCGTCCGCAACGGTGTTCCCACCGTTGTCCGGCACCTCTTCCTTTGTGCGACGCCCACGAAGCCGAAGTGCTGTCACCCCGATACCGGCCAGGCCTCCTGGGACTTCCTGAAACGCCGTCTCAAGGAACTGGGACTCGTCGGCCCGCAGGCGCTGGTTGCCCGGACCAAGGTGGATTGCCTCCAGATCTGCGCCCGCGGCCCGGTGGCTGTCGTGTATCCCGAAGGCACCTGGTATCAGGGCTGCACTCCTGAGGTACTCGAGGAGATCATCCAGTCCCACCTGCTGCGCGGGCATCCAGTCCTCCAGCACTCCTTCTGTCAGCACGCGCTGACCGCCGCCCAGTCCTGAATCCGATGCCTGCTACGGAATCGCATCCGCCCGAGGCGCGCCTGGTTGGCGGGCACACGGTCCGCATCGTCTTCCTGCGGCATCCGCAGGCTCGATTCTACCGCCTCACCCTGCAACGGGATGGCGTCTTCCGCTGCACCATTCCGCGTCGCGGCTCACGCCCGGAGGCGGAGGATTTCGTTGCGAAGCACCATCCGTGGATGATCGCGCGGCTTCAGGCCCGGGCCACCCGACCGGGTACGCCTTTCGAATGGCGCCTCGGCACCCCAGTCTGGTTCCGTGGAGAACCGCTCGAAATCACCCATGCCGCGGACGGCCCCTTCCTGCAGTTGGGCAGCCTCCGGATCCCGCAGCCCCGTCCCGATGAAACCAACCTGCGTCCCAGGGTTGAAGCGTCCTTGCGGGTGCTCGCGCGACTCGAACTCCCCCCACGGACCCGCGAACTGGCCTCGCTCCATCAACTCACCGTGAAGGCCGTGCACGTCCGCAACCAGCGATCGCGGTGGGGTTCCTGTTCCGGTCGGAAGACCATTTCCCTCAACTGGCGCCTGATCCAGCTCCCGCCAGAGATTTCGGATTACATCATCCTCCACGAATTGGCCCACCTGACCTTCCTCAACCACTCCGAGCGCTTCTGGGCCGAGGTGGCCCGTTTGTGCCCCGACTACTCCGCGGCGGAGCATTGGCTGAAAACCCACGGCGAACGACTGCTCTGAAAAGCCTCCCCGGTCACGCCACCGGCTTGTCCGTCGCCACCTGCGCCAACCGTTGCCTCTCCGCGGCCTTCGCGAACGGCCAATAAATCCCCATCGCAATCAGGATCGAACACACGCCCCACACCGCCGCCTTCCAATCACCGCCGGTCACGAGGTAATGACCGATCACCGGAGGCGTCGTCCACGGCACGTTCACGAACGGCTTCCGCAAGATCCCCCAGTCGATCAGCAGGTAACTCGCGCCCGTCAACACCAGCGCGCTGATCACGTACGGAACCATGAACAGCGGGTTCAACACGATCGGCATGCCGTAGAAGATCGGTTCGTTGATCTGGAAGACCTGCGTCGGCAACGACAGGCGGGCGACCTTCCGATACCCCGCGTCGCGTGAATTGATCAGCACCAACGCGAGCGCGATCGTCGCCCCCGTCCCCCCGACATTCGCAAACGTCGTGAAGAACCCGTTGGCGGTCACGTACGGCAGCGGCAAACCGGCCTGGACCGCCGCCACATTGTCCGCCAGATAACTCATGAACACCGGCAGCACGATCGCATCCATCGTGTTGTCCCCGTTGATGCCCACCGACCACAGCATCGTGACCAGAAAGGCATACGTCAGGATTCCCGGCAGGGTGTTCAGTCCAACCATCAGCGGCTTGAACAACGTCTGGACCGCCCCGTTGATGTCCACACCCAAGACGAAACGGATCACCCAGAACACCAGCACGAGGGCAATCATCGGCGTCAACGACAGGAAGGATTCCTGCACCGCCGCCGGAACGCTCTCCGGCATCCGGATCACCGCCCCATGATCCAACATCAACTTCTGCGCCCGAACCGACCCCAACGCCACCAGGATCGCCGTGAACAATCCCTGCGAGCCCAAGCCCGCCATCGTCAGCGTCTGTTCCTTCACGTCCACCTGGATCAATAGGAACACCACCGTCGCCAACACCCCGCTGGTGATGGCCTCCTGCTTGAATCGCTTTCCCAGGTCGTATGCG
>JBIKWS010000638.1:0-3177 GCA_044356195.1 Cyanophyceae cyanobacterium | reverse complement strand
GCCCCCCACACTGGCTCGCTCATCCTCCCCCCTCACCAAGGATCCGTCCGATCCGTCGGATCCGACCGATCAGACGGATCCTCCCCCCAACTCCTCACCCTCCACCTCTGGAACGGCCCCGCCGAACAACAGGCCGCCTTCGACGCGTGGTCCAAGGCACAGCCCGCCCCCCGCGATCCGCTCGCCGCCCTCGTCCCCCCAACCCCGGAACCCACGCTCGCCACCTCCGGCCAGCGCGGCCTCGACACCGACATCCTCGCCGTCGACACGCTCACCTTCCCATACGACAACCCCGCCAAGGCCCTCTTCTTCGCCTCCGGCGTGGACCGGACCCCGGACGGCACCGTCTACACCTGCACCATCCACGGCGACGTCTGGCGTCTCACCGGCGTCGACGACTCCCTCCGCAATCTCCGCTGGCAACGCTTCGCCACCGGCCTGTACCAACCCCTCGGCCTCAAGGTCCGCAACGGCGAGGTCTTCGTCCTCGGACGCGACCACATCACCCGCCTCCACGACCGCAACGCCGACGGCGTCGCCGAGGAGTACGAAGCCTTCTTCACCGGCATCCAGACTTCCGCCGGTGGCCACGACTACGTCACCTGCCTCGAGACCGACACCGCCGGGCGTTTCTACTACGTCGATCCCAAGGGCGTGCACCGCGTCGCCGCCGACGGCTCCGCCATGGAAACCCTCGCCACCGGATTCCGGAATCCCAACGGCATGGGCGTCCGCCCCGACGGCAAGGTGATCACCGTCGCGCCGCAGCAGGGCGACTGGACCCCGTCCTCCGGCATCTGGGAAATCCACGAAGGCCTGTACGGCGGCTGGGGCGGTCCCCGGGTCACCGCGCAACGCACCGACGCCTACGACGCGCCCCTCTGCTGGATCCCCCACGGCGTCGACAACTCCAGCGGTTCCCAGGTCTGGATCCCCGAAGGCCAGTGGGGCCCGCTCGGCGGCCAGATGCTCCACCTCCTCTGGGGACGTTGCGGCCTGATGCTCGCCCTGCGCGACACGGACCCTTCCGGCGTCGGCATCAACGGCGCCGTGGTGGCGCTTCCCGCCCGGTTCCTCAGCGGTCCCAACCGCGCCACCTTCAACCCAGCCGACAACAGCCTCCTCGTCGCGGGCAGCACCGGATGGCAGACCAGCGCCGTGAAGGACGGAGCCGTCCAGCGCGTGCGCTTCACCGGCAAACCCGTCGTCCTGCCCATCGGATGGAAGGCCGTCGCTGGCGGGGTCGAGGTCCGCTTCTCCCAACCCGTCGATCCCGCCACCGCCCAGGACCCCGGCAGCTACAGCGTCCGCGTCTGGAACTACCGCTACGCCCAGCAATACGGATCGAAGGACTGGCTCGTCTCCCAACCCGACAAGGAAGGCCGCGAGGACTGGAACGTGAAGTCCGCCACCGTCCAATCCGACGGCCACTCCGTGCGACTCGAGATCCCCGGCATCCGCCCGGTCATGCAGGGCGAGCTCAAGTACAACGTCGACACCCGCTCCGGCGGCAAACCCCTGCGCGGCTCCCTCTGGTTCACCCTCAACCGGGTACCGTAGGAGAGTTCAAAGTTTTCAGTTGGTCGGGTAGCCGGTTGCGTCCGCCATCGGTGCCCTCTGCTCCCATAGCCCCAATCGAATCCACTCTTTACGTTTAGACGTCTAAACGTAAAGTAAACCTGCATGATCGACCGCCCCTTCTGGACTGCCAGGCTTCACGCCGCGTGGAATCAAGCACCCGTGGCGTGGCTCTGCGGGCCGCGGCGCGTGGGGAAGACAATCCTGGCCAAAGCCCTGCCCGACGCCGAATACCTCAACTGCGATCTGCCCGGTGTCGCCGAACGTTTGCGCGATCCCGAGAGCTTCTATCGCGCGGTCAGGAAACCCGTCGTGGCGTTCGATGAGGTTCACCAACTCCCCGACCCCAGCCGATTGCTCAAGATCGGGGCGGACGAGTTTCCTGAACTGAAGATCCTCGCCACCGGCTCCTCGACCCTCGCCGCCACTCAGAAGTTCCGCGACAGCCTGACCGGACGGAAGCGAGTCATCGCGCTCGTGCCCGTACTGCATGAAGAGCTACCGGCCTTCGGCGTCACGGACGTCCGCGACCGACTGTTGCGAGGGGGATTGCCACCCGCGCTCCTGGCCGCGGAACGGAGCCCGGAATTCTACGCGGAGTGGCTCGACTCCTACTTCGCTCGCGACGTCCAGGAACTGTTCCGCCTGGAGAAGCGCGCCGGGTTCCTTCGCGTCCTTGAACTGCTGTTCCGCCAGAGCGGTGGCATGCTCGACATCACCCGGATCGCGGCCGAGGGCCAGATCAGCCGGCCTACCGTGACGAACTGGCTCGAGGTTTACCAAGCCACGCAGGTCATCCACCTCGTCCGACCGTTCGCCGGAGGCGGCCGACGCGAGATCGTCGCGCAGCCACGGGTTTTTGGATTCGACACGGGGTTCGCGGTCCACGCGAGGGGATGGGACTCCCTGCGGGCGGAAGACTGCGGACTTCTGTGGGAACATCTCGTGCTCGATGCCTTGCTGGCTGCAGGCGTGTCCCAGCTGCATTACTGGCGGGACAAGCAGCAGCGGGAAATCGACTTCGTCGTGCCGCGTGGGCGGGACCAGGTGGACACGATCGAGTGCAAATGGAAGCCGGAGGCTTTCGAGACCCGAAACCTCGCCACGTTTCGCGAGGCCTATCCACAAGGGAGAAACTTCGTGGTCAGCCCGCTCCCCGGCCCAGGTTACACCCGCGTGATGACAGGACTGCCCGTTGACTTCGTAACACCAGCTGACCTGCGGGTGGCAATCACGGCGAAATAGAGGGTCGGGGTGTGCACCCCCTTCGCCCCGAAGGGGCAGCCCAAGACAGCCCAGGGCAACGCCCTGCGGTCTGACCGCCCTCATGAGAGCTCACGGGATCAGGAGGGCGGGAGGCGGGTTGGTACCGATGGGCGCGAGACCGGCGGTAAAGACCCGGGCCGCCTTGGAGGACGACACCTTTTGGACGGAGCCGTCGGTGAAGAGAAGGTTGCCGTCGCCTTCGTGGTGGCCGGGTTTGGTGAAGCCGAAACGGTCGTTGGTGGCGGTCTGGATCCGGCCGCGGACCGAAACGCCCTTCGCGATGGGAACCCTCCACGGGAACTGACCCTCGTTGTCGGTGGCGAAGATCCGGAG
>JBIKWS010000489.1:0-3965 GCA_044356195.1 Cyanophyceae cyanobacterium | reverse complement strand
GTTCCCGGGCCTCGGCCACCAGACGCGCCAACTGTTCCGCCGCCTTGTCGGGCGGCAGATTGACGTCGAAGCCCCACAGGTCCACGTCAATGCCCTGGGCCCGGAACTCTGCCTCCATCTGCCCGCGCATGAAGGAGAACTCGACCTTCCTCCTCGACTCGATCGTAGCCCCGGTCATTTCCTTGTGGATCTTCGGGAGGTCCGGGTGGGGATCTCGAAGGTCGGTTCGCAAGCCCTGCTGAACGAGTTCAATGATGCAGTCCTCGATCCCTCGGGGCACCCGTCGACGAAGCTTCGGATCCGCACGCATGGCCTTCAGGACCTGATACAGGGCCCGCGCGAGGTCACCCGAAGCCCGGGCGCGCTCCAACTCGAGCGGCAGCACCTCCGTCAGGGCGAACCGCGTCAGGTCCTCCAGCTCCGTCCGGGTCGATTCGATCCGCTTCCGCAGACGGTCGATCTCCTTGAGTAGCCGGTTGAAGCGATTCTGCCCGGCGCTCAACGGGCTCGCCGAGCTGCCCGACAGGATCAAAGCCGTCGAACCCGACGGCGCCGGAGGCTTCTCTGTTTTGGAAGGACGGGACATGCCACCCCCGGAATGCCCCGGATCGCACCGGAATGGGAGCCAATTTCCGCGGTTTGAGGACAGGACAGCCGCTCTTCAAGCTCCCTCCCAACTTCAAACTTTCCCCCGTCCCACGCCCTCGGCATGCTGTGTCCATGTCCCCCGCCTGCGTCTCGCGCCGTGCGCCAGCCCTGCTGGCATTCCTTGCCTGCCTCCTGTTCAGCGCCTGTTCCACCCACCCGCCCGCCGCCGCCCTCCAGCGCACCCGGTCGGAATCCTTTGGGAAGCTCCCGGACGGCCGTGAGGTGCAGATCCACACCCTCCGCAACAAGTCCGGCATGCAGGTCCGTGCCATGGACTACGGCGCCACCATCACCGAGATCCTCGCCCCGGACCGGAACGGAAACTTCACGAACGTGCTTCTCGGCAAGGATACCCTCCCGCCGTACCTCGGCAGCTTCCCCGGCGCGGCATCCACCATCGGCCGGTTCGCCAACCGCATCCGCAACGCCCGCTTCACCCTCGACGGCCGCGAGGTGCGCGTGACCGCCAACGCCGGACAACACCACATCCACGGCGGCCGCGAAGGCTTCGCCTCCAAGCTCTGGTCCGCCACCACCGGGTCCGACCGTTCCTCCAGCTTCGTCCGGTTCCAACGCCGCTCGCCCGCCGGTGAGGAAGGCTTCCCCGGCAACCTCGATGTCACCGTCACCTTCACCCTCACCGACGATGGCGAAGTGCGCATGGACTACACCGCCACCACCGACGAGGCCACCGTCGTCAACCTGACCAACCACGCCTACTTCAACCTCGCCGGCTCCGGCGACATCCTCAGCCACCAACTCCAGATCCACGCCGACCGCACCACGGTCGCGGACAAGGATCTGATCCCCACCGGACCCGAGATGGATGTCACCGGCACCGGACTGGATTTCCGCCAACCCCACGCCATCGGCGAACGCATCGAGCAGTATCGTCAGGGCCCCAACGGGTATGACCACAACTTCGTGCTGGGCGGAACGGCCGGGAAGCTCCGCAGCGCCGCCAAGGCCACCGATCCCGCCTCGGGCCGCGTCATGGAGTGCCTGACCACCGAACCCGGCGTGCAGCTCTACACCGCGCAGCACATCAGCGGCCGTCCGGATGGTTCCGGTGTGTGGCCCCGTCACCCGGCGTTCTGCCTCGAAACCCAGCACCCGCCGGACGCCCCCAACCACCCGCACTTCCCTTCCACGGTGCTCCGCCCCGGACAGACCTTCCGGTCCACCACCGCCTACCGCTTCTCCACGACGCGCTGAGCGGTCTGCCCACCCTCCTCCCTTGAAGAAAGCCCTGCTCGTCCTCCTCTGCGGTTCCCTCCTTGGAGCCGCAGAACCTTCCCCGCAACCCGCCGGATTCACCCTGCCGGTGGTCGACCTCGCCGCGGAGAAGCAGAGACACATCATCGTCGATCGCGAACCCGGCCGATATCTGGGCCACCCCACCACCGTCCTGCTGGAGGACGGCCGGACGATCCTCTGCGTGTATCCCGAGGGCCACGGCAAGGGCGCCATCCGACTCCGCCGTTCGAGCGATGGCGGCCAGACATGGTCCACGAATCTCCCCGTCCCCGCCAACTGGGCCACCTCCAAGGAAACCCCCACCCTCCACCGCGTTGTCGACGCCTCGGGCAAGAAACGCCTCGTCCTGTTCTCCGGCCTTCATCCCGTGCGTACCGCCCTCTCCGAGGACGACGGAAACCACTGGACCGACCTCATGCCCGCCGGCGACTGGGGCGGCATCGTGGCCATGGGCAGCGTCGAAGCGGTCCGCGGCCAACCCGGCCATTACCTCGCCCTCTTCCACGACGATGGCCGTTTCCAGTTCCCCCGCCCCATCACGACCAAGCCCCCCACCTTCGCCCTCCTGCAGACGCGGTCCTCGGATGGCGGCCTCACCTGGTCGTATCCTGAAACGCTCCTCGCCCGCGCCGACATCCACCTCTGCGAACCCGGCCTCGTCCGCTCCCCGGACGGACGCGAACTCGCCGTCCTCCTGCGCGAGAATTCACGCACCCGGAATTCCTGGCTGATCACTTCGCGCGACGAAGGCAAGTCCTGGTCCCAACCCCGCGAACTGCCCGCCGCCCTCACCGGCGATCGGCACGTCGCGAAGTACCTGAAGGACGGACGCCTCTTCATCACCTTCCGCGACATGGCCCGCCAGACCCCGACCAAGGGCGATTGGGTCGCGTGGGTCGGAAGCTACGAAGACATCGTGAAGGGTCGTGAGGGCCAGTACCGCCTGCGCCTCGCCGACAACCACCACAACTTCGACTGCGCCTACCCCGGCCTCGAGATCCTGCCCGACGGCACAATCGTCACCCTCACCTACGGCCACTGGGAGCCCGGCCAACAGCCATACATCCTCTGCCTCCGCCTCGCCCCCGGCGAACTCGACGCCCGCGCGCGGAAAGCTACCGGCAAGGAATGACCTCGGGGCACCGATGTCCTCATCGCCTCCTGAAAGGCTTTGAAGAGGCGACGAGGACGTCGCCACCCCGTTCCTGCGCGGGGACGCGATGTCTTCATCGCCCCTTGAAAGGCTTCATCAGGCCTCGACCTGATCCAGCGCCCAATCCACGTCCCCGTCCGGTACTGCGCATCCGAATTCGACCTTCCCGACCGACCGCGCGAGGACGAACTTGATCTCCCCCCCGCTGACCTTCTTGTCGAGCCGCATGGCGGCGAACAACGCCTTCCGCTGGGCCGTTCCCAACTTCACCGTCACCGGCAACCCAGCCCGCTCGAACAACGTCCGCACCCGCTGCACATCCGCCTCCGGCATGCCAAGCAGCCGGGCACTCAGGTGCGACGCCGCCACCTGTCCGATGCTGATGGCCTCGCCGTGCAGATACTTTCCATACGCGGAGATCGCCTCCAGCCCGTGACCGATGGTGTGGCCGTAGTTGAGGATGGCCCGCAGTCCCGACTCGGTCTCGTCCTGCCCGACGACATCCGCCTTGATCGCGCAACACCGGGCCACCACGGCCGCCAGTTCCGCCGGATCCCGCGCCAGCAAACGATCCATCGAACGTTCCAACCGACGGAACAGCGCGGCGTCGTAGATGATCCCGTACTTGATGATTTCTCCGAACCCCGACCGGAATTCGCGCTCCGGCAACGTTCCCAGCACGTCGAGATCGCACAGGACCAACCGCGGCTGGTGAAAGGCACCGATCAGGTTCTTTCCCGCCGGCAAGTTCACGCCCACCTTCCCACCCACCGAACTGTCGACCTGCGCCAGGAGCGTCGTCGGCACCTGCACGAATGGAATCCCGCGCAGGTACGTCGCCGCCACGAATCCTGCCAGATCGCCGACCACGCCGCCGCCAAGGGCCACCACGAACGACTTCCGCTCC
>JBIKWS010000488.1:0-3967 GCA_044356195.1 Cyanophyceae cyanobacterium | reverse complement strand
AGCCACCAGATCCGGCTCGTCCGCGATGACTGCGGGCGTTGGACGGTGATCGGCGGCGAAGGCGGCGGGAACGTGTTCACCCAGCCCACCGTCGATCCCGCGAAGGAAGCCCTGTATCGGGCGTTGCTCCCGGTGCCGGTCGGGCGATTCGAATTCTTCCGTCCGCAACTCGGGTTCCACTCCGTGCTGGTGCGGGATACGGACGTCGGCACGGACGCCTGGTTCTTCACGAAGTCGGCGGTGCGGTATCACTTCGTGGTCGAGCCCGCGCTCAGCACGGCATCGACGTCGGTCTACCTGCTCAAGGAAATCCGCGAACCGCACGGCAACGCCCTCGTGTACGACTACAACTCAGGCGATCCCGACCCCACGACCCTGGACACGGTCACCGAGATCGACCCCGCACTGGGTGCGCGCAAACGAGGACTCCAGTTCCGCTACGAGGTGGTGGATGGCGAGCGGCGCCTGCGGTTCCTGGATGGGTTCGATGCGCAGACCGGCGGCGACCTGCTCGGGTTGCATCTCGAGTTCGAATACGATGCCGACGCCAACCTGCGCGTGGCGACGCGTCGTGGACCGACGCCGGAGGAGACGCGCGTGGAGCGTTACGACTACACGCCTGGAACCACGAAGACCGGCCACAACCTCCGGTTCTTCACCGACGCCAGCGGACACCGGACCGAGTACGTCTATGGCAGCGTCGGACCAACCCATTATCTGGGTGCGGCAGCCCTCCGACCCTTGGTGGACGTGCCGCGGCACGAGGTCGTCCAGCGCGTCATCCGGCATGGCGCGGCGCACGATGCCTTCGAGGGCACGCATGATGTCGTGTCGGATTTCGGGTACGACTGGGCCAACTTCGAGCGGACGGTTTCCAATCCGCGGCCAGGCCTGCCAGCGACGAGGTACCGCCTGAACAACTACGGCGCGACGACGCGGACCGAATGGCCGATGGGCAAGGTGGAGGAACAGCGCTGGGCGGTGGACGTGGTGGATGGGTCGGTACGGGATGCAGCCGGCAACACGATCCGCGACGTCGTGCCGATCTATCGGAAGGACGCCGCAGGCCGGGAGACGTTCCTGGAGTACCACGATGGGCGCGGCAACGTGACGCGCGAACGGGTGGTGTTTCCCACGGGTTACGCGCCGGTGCGGAACCGCGCCGGCCTAGTGGTCCCCTCGATGGAAACCCGGATGCAGCACGATGCCCTGTTCGGCGTCGTGACCAATCGCGTCGACGCCGAAGGCTTCACCACGTCGAAGGCCGTCGACGCCCGGTACGGCGACGTCGTGCAGGAGATCGATGAACTCGGGAACCGTGCCCATTGGGTGTATGCGGCGAACGGGGACCTCGAATCGCGCACGGACGAACGCGGCTTCGTCACGCGCTACTTCGACCACGATCTCCAGGGCAATCCGCAGCGGATCGAAGCGGAGGTCGAACGGGGCGGACGTCGCGTGCGGACCCAGCGCACCCTCGACATCCGGGGTCGCATCACCGGCACGACCGATACCTTCGGGCATCACACGCGGGAGACGTACGACGCACTGGACCGCGTGATCGTGAGCGAGCGGCTGGCCGATGGTTCGGACCTGGGCGGCGTCCCGGCGGTCACGCGCACGACCTACCATCCGGGGGGTGAGATCCGTTCGACGACCAGCCCGCTCGGGTTGGTGACGCAGACATTCCATGATGCCCTCGGGCAGCGGGTGCGGGAGATCCAGTTGGCGGTCAGCCAGGGCAATGGCACTGCGCAGAACCTGACCAACGCGTGGACGTACGATCCTGCGGGCAACGCCCTCACCTCGACGGACGCCCGCGGCGTGACCCGCAGGCAGGCATACGACGACCTCAACCGCCCCACCGAGACCCGCGTCAGCGGTCCGCATGGGCCGTTGGTCGGGCGAGGCGGCGTAGTTTCCGAACGGACGTACGACCTGATGGACAATGTCCGCACCGAGACCGACCTGCACGGGAACGTCACGACCCGGATCCACGACGGGCTGTATCGCGTGGTCGAGACCCGTTTGCCGTTCACGAATGCGGTCATGACGGTACGGCTCGATCTCCTCGGCAACGCCTGGGAGCAGTCCGATGCCAACGGGAACATCACGCGGAACACCTTCGATGCGAAGCGGCGGATGACGCGCACGTCGGATCCGCTCGGCAACGCGACCGAGTACGCAATGGACGCTGGTGGTCACGTGACGAACGAGGTCCGGGCGATTGCCGGACTGACGGTCGAGCGTCGTTTCGATGGCCTTGGTCGGGTGACCTTCCAGCGACAGTTGGGCGATGGAATCCCGGCGCCGGGCTACACGTCCGCCACGGAGTGGAACGACGATCGGAACGAATCCGTTGTCACCAACGCCCGGGGAAAGCGCGATCGCATCCGCAAGGACGGCCTCGATCGGATCGTGGAGAGCGAGGAGGACATCGACGGACTCCGGTTGCTGAGCCTCACCACCCACGACGCCGCGGGCAACACCCTGAGCGTTCGGGACGCGGAGGGCGGGGATGTCGACGTCACCCACCGCTACGACGAACTCGGCCGGCGCATCCGGAGCGATCGGGTGGGCACTCCGGATGACGGCGGTTTGCCGGTGTTCTCCACCACGACCTACGACGGCGGCGGGTTGGTGATAGAGACGCGGGATCCTCGGGGTGTCCGGGTGCGGCGTCGCCACGACAACCTGGGCCGGCTGTTGGTGGCCGAGATACAGGAATCCATCACCGGTGGTGGGGCCTGGCTGACGATGACGGAGAACGTCTGGGACGATCCCGCACGGGCGGTCGATTCCTTCGACGCCAAACGCACGCGGACGCGCACGGAGAGCGATGGACTGGGCAGGCCCGAGCGCATCACCGACGGGCTTGGGGCCGTGGCGCGTCGCGGCCATGACGGGGTGAACGTCCGCTGGGAGATCAACCCGCGGGGCCTCCGCAGCGAGACGGATTACGATGCGCTCAACCGGGTTGTGGAGATTCGGGAGTTCGAGGCGGGCGGTACGGTGGCCACGCGCCGCCGGGTGGTCATCCGGGACGACCTTCGTCAACGGTTCGACATCGATCGCCGCGGGTTCACCAACATCGTTCACTTTGACTCCCTCGGCCGTGAGATCCGGCGCGAACGGTCGGGTCCCGGCCTGCTTGCCCAGTACGGCAGCGATCCGTTGCTCCTCGAAACCCGTGAGTACGATGGCAACGGCAACGTCATCCGGGTCCGGGACGGCCGCGGCAATGCCATCCGCCAGGACTTTGACGGTGCGGATCGCCGCGTGGCGACGGTCGAGGGCGAGGGCAGTCCGGTGGAATCCACCACCCGCTACGGGCTCGATCGCGCTGGCAATATCGTGACGGTGAAGGATGGACGCGTCCACGGAGGGCCGTTCGACCTGCGGCGCGAATACGACGCCCGCTATCGCGTGGTGCTCTCGGAGGATGCGGTGGGCGGTGTCTCGTGGTTCCGGCATGACGCCGGAGATCTGGTGATCGAGCGGCGTGAGCCCCTCGGCTGGATGACCAGCTACACCTACGACGAACTCGGCAAGCTCCTGACCGTGGACGAATCCGCGCGGGACTCGGGGATAGGCGATGCCGGCATCACGCGCTTCCGCTACGACGCGCAACGCAACCTCCTCGCACGGCAGGATGCGGCCGGGAACCTCACGACCTTCGTTTACGACGCCCTGCATCGGATGACGACGACGGTGCAGCATCTGGTGGTGCCGGGTCCCATCGCGGTGAACGGGCACGCGCCGGTCGTTCCCGGTGGAGCCACGCTGGCGTGGAACTACCAGCGCGACGAACACGGCAACATCCGACGCGTGATCGATGCCCGCGGGCAGGAGGCGGAACTGCGATACGACCACCTCGACCGGTTGGTGGCGCGTACGTACGCCAACCACGTCGAGAAGGACGTCGCCGATGTCCTCCTCGACCATCAGCCCATCCGCGTCGAGTACG
>JBIKWS010000487.1:0-3971 GCA_044356195.1 Cyanophyceae cyanobacterium | reverse complement strand
TCGCAAAACGGCTTCAATCGGCTCGAACGGTGAGGCCACGGTGAAATCCCGGCGCATCACATCGCGGACCAGCGTGTCCGGACCCCCACCGGAGAGCCCGCGCAACAGGTCCGCCCGCGACACGATCCCGACAATCTCCCCCTGGGCCACGACGGGAAAGTCCTGCTGATACCCGGCGAGCAACCACTCTGAGAGATCCCGAAGACTGTCGAACGGGGCGGCCACCCGGAACTCGCGCATCATGGTGTCGCGCACGGACACCCCATGGAGCACCGAGGTCGTGGCGACGGCATCGGCTTCCTGGCTCGCACCGATCCAGACGAAGAGCGCGATGAACAGCAGCAATGGCTGCTGGAAGGGAATGATGCCGCCCATGCCGAGCAAAACGACGCCCGCCATCACCAGCGCCAATCCCTTGCCGACGGCCGCCGCCACGCGCGTGGCCCAGACCCGGGTCCCGCGCCAGGACAGGATCGCCCGCAACACACGGCCCCCATCCATCGGGAACGCCGGAATCAGGTTGAAGACGACCAGGAACAAGTTGACCACCATCAACGCCAGCGGTGCAGGCCCCCGCAGCAGGGCGATATCAAAAGACCCCTGCACCACCGGGACCAACAGCATCCAGCCGAACGCCAGCGCCGCAATCACCACATTCACTGCCGGTCCTGCCAACGCGATCAGCAACTCCTGCCGCGGTGTCTCACCCGTCGAATCCATCCGGGCCACCCCACCGATCGGCAGGAGCGTCACATCCCGGGTCCGGATCCCAAAGTGACGGGCCATCAGGACATGCCCGAATTCATGCAGCAGCACGCACCCGAAGATCATCGATTGGAACGCCACACTCGAAAGCGCCCCGCGCAGGGAACCCCCAGAAGCGTCCCACCCCCGCCAGCCAAAGAAGGCCAGCAAGAGCAGGAACGTCAGGTGCAACCGCACTTCCACGCCGAAGGGACGCGCAATCAGGATCGACCATTTCACAAGGTCCACCTTCGCTGCATGCGCGCATGGTTGCAACCTGCCGGACCTTCGACATTGTACTGACGTGAAGCTTGATCTCCCGCGCCGTGTGGCGCTGTTTGCCACCGCGATCCTCGTGGTGTCTGCGGCGTTGGGGTGGCGCGCGTGGGTCGCCTGGGGTGAAACCGGCCGTCTGGCAAACCTGGGACCCGCCCTCGAAGCCGGCCAGGAACTCGCCGAACATTACAAGGCCCAGGTCCTCGAGATGAATCACGCCCTCGCCCGCTATGGCGTGACTGGCATCGAGGACGAACGCGAACGGTTCTCCTCCACCCGGAGCCAACTCCGCACCTGGCTCAAGGATCAGTCCTCCAATCCCACCCGCCTCCCCAACCCAGCCGTCCTGAGCCGCATCCAGGCCGCGTTTTCTGCGTTCGAGGCCGACGCCGACCAATTGCTCGCCACCCGTGCCGCCGGAAGCACCGGAGTCCAACCCACCAAACTCATCGACGAACTCGAACAGGACTCGCGTGCCCTCCTCGCCCTCGCCCAGGAACTCGACGACGTCCACCGGAACCAGATCAGCCTTTCCCTCGCCGAAGCCGAGAATTCCGTATCCACCCTCCAGAACTTCACCCTTGGATCCCTCGCCGCGCTCCTCAGCCTGATGGCCGGCCTCGGATTCTTCGTCTGGCGCGACCTGATCGCCCCGCTCCGCTCCCGTCTCCAGCAGTCCCGCCTCGCCCTCGAACAACGCGAGAAGCTCGCCTCCCTCGGCGTCCTCGCCGCCGGCGTCGCCCACGAGATCCGCAACCCCCTGACCAGCATCAAGGCCCGGGCCTTCACGCTCTCCCGCCTGCTCCGGCACAACAGCGATGAACACGGCGACGCCGTCGTCATCAGCTCCGAGATCGCCCGCCTCGAACGGATCGTCGACGACTTCCTCCGCTTCTCCAAACCCACGCCTCCCTGCCCGTCCCTCGTCCAGTCCGGATCCACCTTCCGCGAACTGGCGGCTCTCCTCGGCCCCGACCTCGAACGGCGGCAGCTCCGGATCGATGTTTCCTCCACCGACGACACCGCCTTCCCCGCGGATCCCGCCCAACTGCGCCAGGTCCTGTTGAACCTGCTGCGGAACGCGATGGACGCCAGCAAACCCGGCGACGTCATCACACTCTCCGCCCATCGGGGAAACATGCGCATCGAACGTCAGGTCGTCCCCGTCATGACCCTCGCCGTCAGCGACCGGGGCACTGGAATCCCACCCGAGGTCCAGCGCCGCCTCTTCGATCCCTTCTTCACCACCAAGCCCAGCGGCACCGGCCTCGGGCTCTCGATCAGCGCCCGCATCGTCGAAGCCCACGGCGGATCCCTCGCCTACCAGACCGCCCCCAACCGGGGTACCACCTTCTTCGTCCACCTTCCGCTCGTGGCCCAACCACGTGAGGTTCCCGTGGATTCGATTCCCAATTCCTCGGTCCTACACGCTACCTGATCGTGCTCCCTTCCCCACGCATCCTCCTCATCGAGGACGACTCCGGCGCCGCTTCGTCCCTCAAACGCCTTCTCGCCGCAGAAGGCTATTCCGTCGAGGTCGCTCCCGATGGCAACGCCGGCCTCAACGCGGCACGCACCGATGACCACGATGTTGTCATCACCGACTGGCGTCTCCCCGGTGCGTCCGGAATCGAGATCATCCAGTCGCTCCACCGTTCCCACCCGCGGCTGCCCATCATCCTGATCACCGCCCACGGCTCCACCGAGACCGCCATCGAGGCCACCAAGCACGGAGCCTTCGAATATCTCCTCAAACCGCTCGACATGGAGGAACTCCTCGCTGTCACCGCCCGCGCCGTATCCTCCCGCCGCATCATGGTCGACCCCGTCGGCCTCGGTGAAGGCACCCCCGCCCAGGACACCCTCGTCGGCCACTCCCGCGCCATGCGCGACATCTACAAGGAGATCGGCCGCGTTGCGGCCCAGCCCGTCGATGTCCTCATCCGCGGTGAAACCGGAACCGGCAAGGAACTGGTCGCCCGCGCCCTCTACCAGCATAGCCATCGCGCCGACGCCCCCTTCATCGCCGTCAATTGCGCGGCCATCCCCGAAGCCCTGCTCGAATCCGAACTCTTCGGCCACGAACGCGGGGCGTTCACCGGTGCCGTCACACGCCGCGTCGGTCGCTTCGAACAGGCCTCGGGTGGCACCGTGTTCCTCGACGAGATCGGCGACCTCTCCCTGACCACGCAGGCAAAACTCCTCCGCGTCCTCCAGGAACGCACCCTCTCACGCGTCGGCGGCAACGAACTCATCCCCGTCGATGTCCGCATCCTCGCCGCCACCCATCGCGACCTCGAAGGCATGATCCACGAGCGGGTGTTCCGCGAGGACCTCTTCTACCGCCTCAGCCAGTTCACCATCACCCTTCCCCCGCTGCGCCAGCGTCCGGAGGACATCCCCGACCTCATCCGCCACCTCGGCCGGCGCTTCGGTCGCGAACTCGGGATCGAACGTCCTGCGTTCACCCCGGAGGCCGTCCAACTGCTCCAGGGGTTCAATTGGCCCGGCAACATCCGCCAACTCGGCAACCTCATCCGCCAACTCCTCGTCGTCGCACGGGGTCCGGTCAGCGAGGACCACGTCCGCACCGCCCTCGCCAAGGGCGAACGCCCGACCGACATTCCCGACGACGGCCTTCAAGCCCTCGCACGCCAGTTCCTCGCCACGGCCCGCGAAACCGGTTCCGACGACGCCCACGCCCGGTTCATCGCCCACGCCGAACGTGTCCTCTTCCAGATCTCCATGGAACAGGCCGCTGGAAACAAGTCCCAGGCCGCCCGCTGGCTCGGCATCACCCGTTTCACCCTGCGCGAACGCCTCATCGCCCTCGACCTCAAGGAGCCGGAAGGCACCCCCTGATCCATTCCCGGCCCACGGACGGGGCGGCGATGTCCTCATCGCCATGGATAAAGCCCTGGAATGGCGACGAGGACGTCTCCACCCCGTTC
>JBIKWS010000486.1:0-3972 GCA_044356195.1 Cyanophyceae cyanobacterium | reverse complement strand
CTTGGTCTCGGTCGGCTTGACCGTGAGATCGGGGTGGTTGAGGAGGTCGATCGAGGGCAGCAGGTAGTTCCCGATCATCGGGGTGCTGGCGACCGTGATCGGGCGGGGCTTGCGGGTTTGCATCGCCCCGCGGGGACGGGGCACGCCGTCGCCACCGCCGGGCACGTCGGATCCGGCCGGCGGGGCTGAAGGGATGGGGGAAACCGGAGCGGCGGCGTTGAGGGAAATGGCGTCCGCGGCGGGCAGGCCGATCGGGCTGTCCTCGTCGTCGGGTTCGATGGCCCGCGGCATCGGTGCGGCGGGTTCGGCTGTGCCGTTTCGTCGACCGGTGTAGGAGGGAAGGTCATCGAGGATTTCATCCTCGGGAGCAGCGTCGCGGTCGGGCGTAGAGAAGGGATTGGAAGCACCGGTCCGGGCCGCGGGAGCGTTGGGTTCGCGCCCAAGGATGACGTCGGTGATGGAGCGTTTGCCCTTGCGGACCGTGGAAGGTGCGGGTGCGGCGTTGGGATCGTCCTCGGGCGCCGGTGACCCGGCCATCGGCGGAGCGCCCAGGATTTCGTCGGCGCGGATGACGTCGCCGGTGCGCATCGGTTCGGCGGGTGGGCGCGGGCGCGGGATGGAGAGGTCGCGGACGGTGGGCTCGGGGATGGGTTGGAGATCGGCGCCGAGGTTGTCGGGATTGGCGGAGACCGGGGCAGCGGTTTCGGCGGGTGGCTTGGCCTTGGCCGCGCGGGCGGTTCGGGCGGCGGGTTCGGGGGCGCCGACGGCGGAATCGTCGTCCTCGTCGAGATTGCGCCGTTCGAGTTCGCGTGGGCGGGCCTTTTCCTTTTCGGGCTTCTCCGGGCGCTCGCGTTCGAATTCACGTTGGCGGCGGGCGAGTTCCTTCTCCTGTTTGCGCAGGGCGGCTTCCTCGGCCGCGAGGCGTTCCTCCTCGTTGCGGGGAACGTGGGTGAACAGCGCTGCCACCCAGGAGATCAGCCGGAAGTCGGTCAGGAAGATCAGGCTGACGAGGTAGATGATCCCGAAGAAGAGGGACGCGCCGGTGTTGTTGAAGAAATTGCGGAAGAAGTAGGTGTTCAGTGACCAGCCCATGACGCCGCCCGCGGACATCGATTCGTGGCGGACGCCGAGCGGTGGGAGCGAAGCCGAGTAGAGGTCGAGCAGGCCGGTGGCGGCGATCAGGAGGCCAACGACGCCGCAGGCGGAGCGCCATCCGCGGAGGTAGCTCAGGCCCGAGACAAATCCGGCGAGGCCGAAGAAGAACCCAAGCACGGGAAGCGTGTACGCGGCCGCACCGACCAGGAAGAACAGGCTGGAGGCCAGGCTGGCCCCGAAGGCCCCCATGAAGTTGTGGGGCGTGGGATTGGCGGGGACGGTGTTCGAGACCAGATCCCGACGGTCATAGGTGGCGAGGGCGACCAGCAGGACAATGGCCGCAAACATCAGCAGCCAGCCCAGCAGATCGCCCCAAGGATGCCGCTTTTTCTCGGCTGGAGACTCGGTACGCGCCACGCCATCACTGTAGGAAGCGCACAAATTCATCCGCAAGCCGCAATCCGGGCCATGTTGACGGCGGAGGGACACTCCGGGGCCACGGCGTCAACGGAGGGGCTGACTCCTTTGAAAAAGACTTCGGGGTGGCGATGTCCTCATCGCCCCGAGAAACGACTTGGAACGGCGACGAGGACCTCGCCACTCCGTTGCTTGGCGGGCAATGTCAGGATGCACCCCATCGCCCGCTGAGGCTGAATTCGGACTCCCCATGGGGCTGGAGTGCAACGTAGGTTGGGGCATGCGTTTTCCGGATTGGGTGTGGGTGGTGCTCGCATTGTGCGGCGTCGCGGGGGTGATGGGATGTCCCCTGCCGCGGGCAATGGCGCTGCCGCCGTTGGTGGCGACGAACCGGTGGGCGAAGGAGATGGCGGCGTTTGATGCGCTGGACGCGACGAATACGCCACCGAGGCAGCCGATCGTTTTCACGGGGAGTTCCTCGTTCCGGATGTGGAAGGAGTTGCCCAAGGATTATCCCGGGATGCGCGTCATGAACCGGGGCTTCGGCGGATGTCAGTTGAGCGACGTGGCGGAGCATTTCGAGCGGGTGATCCTCCGTTACGAACCACGGCAGGTGGTGCTGTATTGCGGGGCAAATGACATCGCCGCGAAGAAGTCGGTGGAGACGGTGGTGGCGGACCTGAAGGGCGTGGTGGAACGGATCCATCGGGACCTGCCGAAGACGCACGTGGCGTTCGTTTCGATTGCGCTGAATCCGGCGCGCTGGGAGCAGCGGGAGAAGGTCGTGGCGGCGAATGCGCAGATCGCGGCGTATATGTCCGCGGATCCCCGGCGGCGGTACGTGGATGTGACGCGTGCGATGCTGGGATCGGACGGGACGCCGAAGCCGGAGATCTTCCTGAAGGACCGGTTGCATATGAACCGACAGGGTTACGAGCTCTGGAAACCGATCATTGGATCGGTGCTGGTCCGGTGAGCCGAGGACTAGTGCTTCGGGCCGGAGAGGAGCATCACGACGTCGATGATGAAGAGGACGACGACGGCGATTTCGAGGGCGAGCATCCAGCGGTTGGATTGGTCGTGCTTCAGCATCTCGTGGAGTTCGCCGACGGTGCGGAGCTTGTCGTTGACGGAGCGGTGCCAGTCACCGAGGTGGAAGCGTGCGGCGGTCATCTCGTAGAGGCGGGCGACGTGCCAATCGCCGAAGAACTTGGAGATGTTGGACAGTTCGTCGCTGAAGCGGGCCATGTCGATGCGCAGTTCGCGGAGGTCGCGCAGGAGTTGGCGGCGGCCGCGGACGGAGACGGAGAGATCCCGGTAGGTCCGTTCGAGGGAAGCGTCGAGGAGGCGGTCGTAGGCTTCGAGTTCGGCCAGTTGGAGGTTGGCGAGTTCGAGGACGTAGAGGGATTCCTCCCATTCGGCGGGTTCGTCGATCAGCAGGGCGGCGTCCCAGTCGATGACGATGAGGTCGTCCTCGTAATAGCTGAGATGGCGGGAGGTGGATTCGATGGCTTCCTGACGGGAGAGGCGGGAGGTGTCCGATTCCTGGGTGAGGAGCGCGGCGACCGAGCGGCGGTGGGTTTCGAGCCAGGCTTCGCCGCGGAGATGGGGCTGCGGACTTCCCGGGGTGGAGGGCAGAGGACCGTGGAGGCAGAAGACCGTGTAGGCTTCCTCGTCGGGGATCCGTTCTATGGGACGGAGGATGTGCGGGGCGAGTTCCGTGCGGGCCTGTTCGGCGAGTTTCCGGGCCTCTTCGTGAAGGGATCCGGAAGCGAACTGGAGGTCGTGGAAGGCGACGAGGTCTTCGAGGCGATCGACGGCAAAGGGAACTCGGAAGCGGACGGAGAGTGCGCCGATGGGAAGGATCTTGATCTCCCGTTCCATGCGGATCGTACCGGCGGGACCGGTGCGTTCCTGGGCGGGGAGCCGGGCGCTGCGCGGTTGGTAGAAGAGGAGGTGGCGCGGACTGCGGCGGGACGTGTCGACGGCGTACGACGTGATGGGCACGCCGAGGAGTTGCGGGATGGGGTCGCGGCCCATCTCGTAGGCGATGTCGTAGGCGAAAAGGTAGACGACTTCGCCGGTGTAGCGGTGGGTGGGCGCGGCGTCGGGTTTCATGACGGATGGGGACGGAGGATTACTCTTCGTCGTCTCGGGTTGTGTCGAGGAGGTAGGCCTTGGTGCCGCCGCGCACCTTGCGGCGGTTGACGGCCCACGTGTGTTGCTGGCGGCGTTCGGCCACGCCGTCGAGTTCGGTCTGAAGTTTCTGGTACGACTCGATCCGGGCCTTGGGGAGGGATCCATCGGTGACGGCCTGCTGGACGGCACAACCGCCCTCGGAGTGGTGGCGGCAATCGCGGAACCGGCAGCGCGTGGCGATCTCGGCGATGTCCGGAAAGGCGTCGTCGAGCCCGCCATCGGCGAGCCAGAGATGGAATTCGCGGAGGCCGGGGGTGTCGA
>JBIKWS010000485.1:0-3975 GCA_044356195.1 Cyanophyceae cyanobacterium | reverse complement strand
AGGAAGGAGACCTCCGCCTCGGTGAAGGCGAGGCTGGCGCGATCCCCCGCGAAGACCCAGACGCTCACCACATACACGGCCAGCGCGAGGGCAGCGGCGGCTTCGATCCATCCGGCTGTTTCCGGGGACAAATCCCAACCGCCGATGTTGGGGGTGGTGCGGGTCTGGAAGAAGCGGCGGAAGAAGACGGCCCAGAGGTACCCGATGCCCACGATCCCGCCAATGAGGTAGCGGGGTTGGCGGAGGCGAAGGAGTCGAGCCTTGGCCGCGTTGTAGAGGCTCCGCGATTGAAGGAACCACAGCGCCGAGATGACCGGGAGGAGGTTGTTTCCCATGGGCGCGGGGTTCAGGGGGACGGGGGCGCGGGCGGCGGTGGTGGCGGCGGCGGCGGGGTGCCGGTCCCGGTGGCGATGCGGATGAAGACCTCCTCGAGGTCCGCGCCGGCGTCATCGGCGGCAAACTGGCTGCGGATCTGGTCCACGGTGCCGTGGGCGACCTTGGTGCCGTTCTTGAGGATGAGGATGCGCGAGCAGAGCTCTTCGACGAGGTGGAGCAGGTGGGAACTGAGGACGACCGACGCTCCCTCGGTGGCGAGGCGGCGGATGGTGTCCTTCATCCGCCGGATGGCGAGGGGATCAAGGCCGGTGAGGGGTTCGTCGAAGAAGATCACCTTGGGCGAATGCAGCAGACCACAGGCGATCTGGACCTTCTGCTTCATGCCGCGGGAGAGGTCACCCGGGAGTTGGTCGGCCTTCGCCGTGAGTTCGAGTTCCTCCAGCAGCCGGGCGTAGCGTGCGGGAGCGTCCGGCACCTGATAGAGGCGCGCGGTGAAGTCGAGGTGTTGACGGATCGTGAGGTATTCGAAGAGCCGGGGTTCGTCCGAGAAGAAGGCGAGTTCGCGCTTGGCTCCGACGGGATCGGTGGCGAGGTCGTGTCCGGCAATGCGGATGGTGCCGCGCGTGGCGGGGATGATGCCGGCGATGGAGCGGAGGGTGGTGGTCTTGCCGGCACCGTTGGGGCCGACGAGGCCCAGGAGTTCGCCGGGCTGCACGCTGAAGGACAGCGCGGTCACGGCAGCGAAATCACCGTAGAGTTTGGTCAGGCCTTCGACCTCGATCATGTGAGGGGGAGCATGAGGACATGGTCGTCCATGACAAACCCGTTTCCGATGTCTTCGCACAGGTCCCGGAGTTGGACGAAGCCGGCGCGTTGGTAGGCGCGGATGGCGGGCTGGTTCCGGCGGTTGACCCGGAGTTCGACCCGATCCGCGCCCGCCGCACGGGCGGAGTCGCGGACATGTGCGAGGAGGAACTGGCCGATGCCGCGACCGTGGCGTGTGGGGTGGAGGTAGAGCTTGTGGAGGTGGACGGTCCGGGTGTTCGTGCAAAGGGACCAGGAAACGAACCCGACGGGTTGCCCTTCAAGTTCTGGGATCATCCAGTGGGTTCCGGTGCGGAGGGATTCCTGGATCACTTCCGTGGCGTACATCCAGTCGAGCATGAAGGCGATCTGCTCGTCCGGGATCATGCCCCGGTAACAGTGCCACCAGATGTCGTGGGCCAGTCGACGGATCACCGGGATATCGTCGGGGCTGGCGGCGCGGAGGACGGGTGCGGGGGATGGAACGGGGTCCGGCATGAACACGGTCACAATGCCGCGGGGTCGTCGTGCAGGCGAGGGTGCAGAAAAAGGGGAGGGTGGATCTCCCCCAGAAAGGACTGGCCAGCCATCGAGCGTTTGAGGATACGGAGCACGCAACATCCACCACCATCAAGCTTCACTCCACATGACACCGAAGAAAGACGCCCTGAACTGGTTTGAGATCGCCGTCGCCGACATGCCGCGGGCGAAGGCCTTTTACGAAACGCTCCTGGGCGCAACGCTCTTCGAGATGTCGATGCTCGGCAGCCAGATGGCCATGTTTCCCTCCGACATGGTGAACGGGGTGGGTGGATCGCTGACCTTGATGGAAGGCATGAGCCCCGGGGTGGGTGGAACGATTGTCTACCTCAACGTCGAGGGGGAGCTGGATGCCGTGATCTCCCGGATTGAACCGGCAGGTGGCAAGCTCCTGCGCCCGCGGTTTGCGATCGGGGAACATGGGTTCATCGCGATCTTCATGGATACCGAGGGCAACGTCGTCGGATTGCACAGCCTGAAGTGAGGCCGGGCTGATGCCCGCGATTGCGACCGTCGGGTTCATCGTGCTTGAGTCGCGGGCGTGCCGGCTGGTGCTTCCTCCGATCTGCTGACGAACCTGTTGCGCGATGTTTCGCGCAGCTTCTACCTGACGTTGCGCGTCCTTCCCGGCGGTATCGGGCGTCCCATCGGGCTCGCCTACCTGTTGGCTCGTGCCACGGACACGATCGCCGACACGGAGTTGGTGCCGGTGGAGGAGCGGTTGCAGGCGCTGGATGCGTTGCGTGTCCGGATCCTGGGCGAACGGTCCACGCCTCTGGATTTTTCGCATCTGGTCGCCGCCCAGGATGCGGGGTCGAGTCCCGCGGAGCGATTGCTGCTGGTGCGCATCGAGGAGGCGCTGGCCGCACTGGAAGGATTGGAGGCCGGGGATGTTCGGCAGATCCGATCGGTGCTGGAGGTCATCACCGGGGGGCAGGAATTGGATCTCCATCGGTTTGGCAGCCTCGGGGCGGGTGGGTTGGCCGCGCTGCCTAACGCGGCGGCGCTGGATGATTATACGTATCGGGTGGCGGGCTGCGTGGGGGAGTTCTGGACGCGGATGTGCCTCGCCCACCTTTTCCGTGTGGACGCCGCCTTCGAGCAGAGCCTGTTGGCCGACGGCATCCGGTTCGGGCAGGGATTGCAGTTGGTGAACATCCTCCGCGACCTCCCGAAGGACCTGGGGAATGGCCGGTGTTATCTGCCGGCCGACGAATTGTCCGACGCCGGATTGCGTCCGGTCGACCTTCGGAATCCGGTCAACGAAGGGCGGTTGAAGCCGGTTTACGACCGTTGGCTCAAGCGGGCGGACACGCATCTGGATGCAGGATGGCGCTACACGACCTCGCTGCCGCGGGGGCAGGTCCGGATGCGCCTGGCCTGTGCCTGGCCGGCGTTGCTCGGGATGCGCACGTTGCAGAAACTTCGCGGAGGTGGGGTGTTGGATCCGGCGCGGCGGATCAAGGTCACCCGGGCGGAGGTGAAGGGGGTTCTGTGGCGAAGCGTCGTCCGCCTTCCGGTGGGGCGGTGGTGGGACGGGTTGGGGGAATGGGCGCGGACGGCGCCTTCGAGGTAAATTCCTCGGAGTCCGGATACAGACGGACGGTTTGGGGTTAGGGTGAGGCCATGAAGGTTCTGGTCACGGGTGGCAGCGGATTCGTGGGACGCCGCGTGGTGGCGGCCTTGCTGGCGTCCGGTCATTCCGTCCGTGTGCTGGCGCGTGGTACGCGGGCACCGATGGACGGCGTGGAGTTGGTGCCGGCGTCGGTGCTGGAGCCGGAGGGATTGGTGGAGGCGTGCCGGGGTTGCGAGGCGGTGGTGCATCTCGTTGGCATCATTTCAGAGGTCGGGGATCAGACCTACGAACGGGTCCATGTGGACGGGACGCGACACCTGTTGGAGGCGGCGCGGGCGGCGGGCGTGAGACGCTGGGTTCAGATGAGCGCGCTGGGAGCGCGGGCGGAGGGACGGGCGCGCTACCAGCGCACAAAGGCCGCCGCCGAAGATCTGGTCCGGTCGAGCGGTCTGGCGTGGACGATCCTGAGGCCGTCGATTGTGTACGGGGTGGGGGATGGGTTCGTGAACTTCTTCGAACGGATGAGCCGTTGGTCGCCGGTCCTGCCTTTGATCGGGGGAGGAGGAATGCAGTTCCAACCGATTGCGGTGGATGCTGTGGCGCGGTGCTTTGCGGAGGCCTTGGTGCGACCCGAGTCCATTGGCAGGACGTACGATGTCTGCGGGTTGGAGCGGGTGACGTTGCGCGAGGTGATGGAGGCGATCCTTCGGGTGACCGGG
>JBIKWS010000484.1:0-3976 GCA_044356195.1 Cyanophyceae cyanobacterium | reverse complement strand
CCGGCACCCACCGTGGAAGGTTCCGGTACGGGCGTCGCTCCCAGCGGGACGAAATTAATCCCGTGGAGGGTGACGGAACCCGTCCAGGTCCCGGACGTATTGGCCGCGCCATAGCCATTGCCTATCCAGATGGTTCCATCAACGGCAGGATTCCCGGTGAAGGTGAGGGAGGGGGTGAAGGTGACGGTGCCAATCGATGTCGTCCCGGGGGCATTATTTGCTCCATTCGGCCAGAAATAGCGCTCGGTGGCACCAAGATTGCTAAAGCCACCCACCTGCAGGAAGCCACCGGTGCCTAGCGGCTGCAAATCCACATAGATGGCAAGGTCATCTGCATACGTGTCGGCAACGGATGCATTGAGGGTGACGTTGATGGTTGCTCCGGTGAACGTCCCCGTGACCTGATTCAGGTTATAGTCCGTGACCTGATTGAAGTTGAAGCCGGTCCATGTCTGATTATTGAAGCTGAAAGTAATGTCACCATAGGCACTCATGGCACCCATGCTCATCAGCGACGCAACAACAGCACGATGTACGGACGGCGACAAAAGCTTCCTCATATCCTCTGATGCTCTTATGGGGGCTCCCGTGACATCCAGTATCCAAGTAGGGGTAATTTGACGCCTTGAGAGAAGATTTGCTCCATCCGGGTGCGGAAAGGATGGTCTGCCGGAGCATGAGTGATTCAAACGCGCCGACCATGCAACCGCCGGAAGCATGGCTGTCCCTGGCCTTCCAACAGCACCGTCAGGGAAGGACAGCGGAGGCCCTCCAGGCAGCCGCTGAAGCTGCGAAATCCGGTGGCCGCTGGCGCCTGGAAGCTGCGGTACTGAGCGGTGAATGCCTATTTCGTGCCGGTCGCATCCCGGATCTGGGTCAACTGCTGGAGGCCCATGCAGACCTCTGCGAGGACCCGAGGCTCAAGACCCTTCAGGCGCGTTGGATGTCACGTTCCGGGGAGGTCGAGGCTGCGTTGGCGCTCTTTCGACGGTTGATGGCGCTACCGGAAGCCCATTCGCTGTATCGACTTTGCGCCTTTGAATGCGTAGGTCTGCTGAACCGCCTAGGACGCCCACAGGAAGCATGGACTCTTGCCGAGGAAGCCCACCGCCGCACGACACGCCCGTTCGACATCCGCCTGATGGAGCATGCCCTGGATGTCAGCCTGGACTGGGCGCAAAGGGGCGGGCTGCGACGGATGATCCATGCAAGCCGCCCCGCGCAACTGACGGCTTTCATCCTCGGAATGCCCCGCAGCGGGACCACCTTGTTGGAGCAGATGTTGGATCGGCATCCCCTCATGCACGCAGTCGGGGAGACGCCGATGATCCCGCACCTGTCCGACGCCTTGGCCAATGCGGGCGGAGGCTGGCCTCACTCGGTTTTTGAGGTCTCGCCGGCGATCCTGGATCAATGGCAGGCAAGGTACAGGGACGAGGTCCGGAGCAGCTTCAGCATCCCCAAAAACGCATGGTCGCTGGACAAGACCGTCTTTCCAATGCTGCAGCCCTTGATCATCGGATCGGTGTTTCCCAAGTCCAAGGTCATCCGGATCGTCCGGGAATCCCGTGACAACGCCACGAGCCTGTTCCTGTCCAACTTCGACCCCACCTGGGGCTGGACCGGATCACTCGAATCGATCCGCCGTGTCATTTCTGCTGAACGTCGGGCCGTGGCAACACTCCTCGATGCCGTCGGAATCGAGCATATCACCGTGTGCTACGAAACCCTCGTTGAGAATCCGGAGAACGAGATCCGACGGGTCCTGGATTTCATGGGTGTGACATGGCATCCCGAGTGTCTGGAGCCGGAGAAGAATCTGCGGACGGTCATGACTCTCAGCCATGAGCAGGTTCGACGACCGATCAACCGGGGCTCCATAGGGCGCTGGCAGACGTACGCGGAGCGATTCACCGGAACCTGGCCCGCTTAGGACACGCAGGCCATCCGAGCGATGAGGTTATTGTCGCCAAGTTCCCCCGCTTGATCTTCAACAAAGCCACCAGGCACGGACGTCGATCGAACGGGCGAACAGGAGGTGGTCGGGCTGTGGCTTCAGGCCGATGCCCACCAACCCGGTCATCGCGCATGTCTGGAACTCCGCCGCCGCTGGCTGCAATGGCCACGGTTCATGGGCGATGTCCCCACGGTAGACCCGCCCACGGCGATCCGCCGAAAACAGGCAGTATCGTTCGGTCAACCAGTGCTCCAGTGTCCCAGGCCTCGACTGGAACACCGGACCCGTCGGCCGGTAACGACATTTCAGTTCCGCGGGCACGATGCCCCGATGTACCCGACGGCTTTGGTAGTCGACGCTGCCATCGGTCCCGGCATCGCAGCGCATCTCCGCATCGAAGTAGGGCAGGTGGAAGGTGGCGCGGGCTGCCCGGACCGCGACCCGGCTTGCGGCATCGAGGCTGAAGAACCAGACGCCGGAATGACCGCCGCCGCGGACGTAGGTGCGGAGGTTGAGTTCGGGAAATGCGGAGACGCCGGGCATGGGCGGCGTCCAGCGTGGTCGGACGCCGCTCATCCGGAACGGCACCACGCCCAGCCACGCCTCGCCGTCCCGCAGATCCAGTTCAAGTCCCGAGGGAATGAACGGACGCAGGACGGCCGGATCCACCCGCCAATGCGCGAACAACAGATCCTGCCAGCGCATTGCCAGGACCCACGGTCCACGTCTCGTCTCACCCTGCATGAGGTTGCAGCATCACCCGCAGCCACCGGTTGTGCAACGTGGCCGTCGGCGGGAAGTTCCCAGTCTCCAGTTCCCGGATTCCAGAACTGGGAACTGGCCTCTGGGAACTGGGAACTCCCCCTTCAGTCCTCCGCCTGCTCACCCACGGGAGCCATCTTGACGATGCGTGGATCGAACCGCGCGAGGACGTCGACGAGATCCGACTGCGCCGTCATCACCTGATGGATGTCCTTGTAGACCATCGGCACCTCGTCGAGGCCGGCGCTCAACAACTCGACACCGGCCTCGCGCAACCGCGGCGTCACGTCGGACCACTGGAACGTGGCGTTGGCCTTGGTCCGGCTCATCACGCGTCCGGCGCCGTGCGACGCCGAATGCAACGAGGCTTCCACCCCGCGACCGCGCACGACGAACCCCGGCGACGCCATCGACCCTGGGATCACCCCAAGCACGCCGGCGGAAGCGGGCGTCGCGCCCTTGCGGTGCACGACCAGTTCGCGGGCGACACCGTCGATGACATGCGTCTCCTTCCACGCGAAGTTGTGGTGATTCTCGACGTCGAGCAGGACCTCCAGGCCGAGGTTGCGCGCGATGTGCTGGTGGATCAGGCGGTGATTGGCCGCCGCGTAGCGCCCCATCAACTCCATCGCCGCCCAGTATTCCTGTCCCTCCGCGGAATCCAGGTCCAGCCACGCGAGGTGCGTGTACGGCGACACCAACTCCGGATGCCGCTCCTTCGCCAGCTTGCTGTAGTGCGCGCAGACGGCCGCTCCGGTCCCACGCGATCCGCTGTGGCTCAACAACGCCAGGTACGAACCCGGTGCCAATCCCGACAACGGCTCCCCTCCGGAGGCCGGTGCCTCGGACGGCACGGTCAACACGCCGAACTCCACGAAGTGGTTTCCCGATCCGCTCGTTCCCAACTGGGCCCAGGCGCGATCCTTGTTCTGGCGCGTCACCGGGCTGAAGTCCCAGCTCTCGTCCATGATCGCGTGCTGACGACGGTTCTTGAACTTCGCCCCCATCCCGAAGCGCGTCTCCGCCTCGATCGCGCCCACGAGTGCATCGCGCCGATCTTCCAGGTACGAGACCGGGCAATCGAGCACGGTGAGCTTCATGCGGCAGGCGATGTCGACGCCCACGGCGTAAGGAATCACCGCTCCCGCCGTGGCCAGCACCCCACCGATCGGCAAGCCGTACCCGACGTGTGCATCGGGCATCAAGGCCCCGGCCACAGAGATCGGCAATTCGCACGCGCGCTCCATCTGCTGGATC
>JBIKWS010000483.1:0-3979 GCA_044356195.1 Cyanophyceae cyanobacterium | reverse complement strand
GAGCCCGGCCCGGTTGCCCGAGTTCGGTGGTCGCCGGAATGTCCTGATGACGCACCCGTTCTCCGACTCGAAACCGGCTTCCATGAAGCGTCGGGTCCGGTTGGCCACGGGGAACCCGCAACTCCGGCTAGCAGTGGCTGCCCACGAGAAGGGGGACTGGGAGCTTCGGGTGCGCATCGATGGCACGGTGGTCCATCGTGAAACGGTCACACACGACGGGGACCGCTGGCGCGCGGTGCGCGTGGATCTTTCGCGATTCGCCGGCCGCGAGGTGGACGTGCACCTCGAGAACGCCGCCAACAACTGGGAATGGGAGTTCGGCTACTGGGCGGACCTGAGCATCGAAGGGAGCGCCGTGGCTGCGCGGTAAACTTCGAAAGACCTCCGGATCCGCCAGCACCGTTTCCCTTATCCCCCATTGCGATGTCGACCAACGAAACCGGGACTGACGCTCGAATCCATCCAGGAACTGTCGAAGCCTCTCGCGTTCGACTGGTCCCGCTGTCCCCTCCGATGTCGGGTTGGTGGGCAGCGGGGCCTGGGGTCTTCGAGGCACAGACCGGACTCCTTGCAGGGGAAGCCGGAGCCTGGATTGGATCCGTGCTCTCGATGACGCGGGCCCCGGATTTTGAGGGGCCGGGCGGAGGATGGCATGGGTTCTGGGCGGTACGGGGGGAGGAAATTGTCGGGACCTGCGCGTACGCGGCGCGGGCGGATTCCCAGGATCGGTGGGAGGTGGCCTACTTCACGTTTCCCCCGTTTGAATCCCAGGGGTGCGGAAAGGCGATGGCGTCTTGCCTCGTCGAGAAGTGGAGTGAAGTACACCCCGGGGGCGTGGCGATGGCGAAGACCCTGCCTGTCGAATCGGCATCGACGCGCATCCTGACCCGTCTTGGCTTCAGGCGAACCGCGGATGCATCGGATCCGGAGGATGGGATCGTTTGGGTGTGGGAACGCCCGGCACGAGACCTGTGACAGCAAGGGGTTCCCGACGCTGACTCTGGGAACTGGCAACGGGATGCTGGCAACTCCGATTGGGCTGGTTGCTTGAAATGAGGGGGAGCGCAGGCAATCGTGACGCCATGTTGAAACTGGACCCGGTACGAATCCGGGAAGTGGTGGGGGCGGCGCTGCGGGAGGATGTCGGTACCGGCGATGTCACGACGTTGGCGTGCATCCCACCGGACGCCGAGGCGACCGCGCACATGAATTGTCGTGAGCCGCTGGTGTTGGCCGGAATCGAGGTTGCCGCAGAGGCTTTCCGGTTGCTCAGTCCGAATGTTGAGATCGAGTTCAAGACGCAGGATGGCACCCGGATGGTTCCGGGGCAGACCGCGATGACGGTGAAGGGACCTGCGCGTGCGATCCTATCGGCAGAACGGGTGGCATTGAATCTGGTCCAGCGGATGTCCGGGGTGGCGACCTTGACCCGTCAGTATGTGGACCGGGTGGAAGGCACCAAGACCCGCATCCTGGATACACGCAAGACGACCCCTTTGTGGCGGGATCTTGAAAAGTACGCGGTGGCGTGCGGCGGCGGAACGAACCATCGGCATGGGCTTTGGGATCAGGTCCTGATCAAGGACAACCACCTCGCTGCGCTGGCCGGTGCCTCGCCGAATCCCGTGGCCGCTGCGGTGGAGCGCGCCCTCGCCCTTTACCCGAACCTGAAGATCGAGGTCGAGGCCGACACCCTGGAGCAGGTGGGTTGGGGGGCGGAGTCCGGGGCGGATGTCGTCCTCCTCGACAACATGAGTCTGGCCGAGCTCCGCGAGGCCGTGGCTTTGGTCGCTGGGCGATGCCAGACGGAGGCTTCCGGTGGGGTGCGCCTCGATACGGTGCGCGCCATTGCCGATACGGGCGTTGATTTCATTTCGGTAGGCGCCCTCACACATTCCGCACGAGCGGTGGACCTGGGACTGGACTTCGCGTGAGCCCGGACACTCGGATACTTCGGGCTCTCCGCGAAGCGGGCGAGGGTGGTGTTTCTGGAGCAGCGCTCGCCAAGGACCTCGGCGTAAGCCGTGCGGCTGTCTGGAACCGCATCGAGGAACTGCGTCGCCACGGCTACGACATCGAGGCCAGCCCACACCTCGGGTACATCCTGCGCGGCACACCCGATGCCCTTCACGGCGACGACCTCATGGCGCGGTTGCCGCGTAATCGCGTTTTGGGTCGTGACATCCGGGTCTTCACGGAAACCACGTCGACCAACGACATCGTCGAGAAGTTGGCCCGTGATGGCGTGGCGGAGGGTAGCGTCGTCTTCGCAGAAACGCAGACCAAGGGGCGCGGGCGGATGGGACGCCAGTGGTTCTCGCCGTCGGGGTCCGGCTTGTGGTTCTCGGTCCTCCTTCGTCCGAAACTGCGCCCCAGTTCAGCAACCCAATTGACCGTGCTCTCGGCGGTCGCCGTCGTGCGGGCCATCGAACGTGAGACCGGATTGAAGCCCGAGATCAAGTGGCCCAACGACATCATGTTTGGCCAACGGAAGGCTGCTGGCATCCTGCTGGAGTTGGGCGCGGAACTGGATCGGATCCGTCACGCCACGCTGGGCATCGGCATCGACGTGAACCTCGATCCCGCATCCATGCCTCCCGAGGTCCGCGAGGTCGCCACGTCCCTCAGTCACGAGGCCCAACGCCCCATGGATCGTGCCGGTCTTGCGACGGCGGTGCTGCGCGAATTGGATCATCTGTACCAACGGCTCGGGCAAGGGGACTTCCACGAGATCGGGGACGATTGGATGCGGCGGTGTTCGACACTGGGCCGTCGTGTGGCAATCACCATTGGCGACCGCCGGATCACCGGGCGAGCCGAAGCGCTGGATGACGAGGGGGCGCTTTTGGTCCGGACCGATTACGGAACCGTGGAGCGCGTGATCGGCGGGGATGTGACCCAGGAGAAGCTTCCATGATCCTGCTGCTGGACATCGGCAACACCCACACCCACGTGGGCCTGGCGAACGGCAAGGGTGTCGTCCGCGTGCGGGACTTCTCGACGGCGGCAGTGCGGTCTGGTGATGCCGCGGAGGAATTGGCGCGTTTCGTGGGACGATCCCGGGCATCGCTGGCTGGGGCGGCATTGGCATCCGTCGTCCCGGCGGCGACCGAACCTGCCCGGCAGTTGGTGGCGGCCTTGACCACGGGATTGACGATCCAATTGACGCCTGAATCGCTGCGGGGCGTTGGTCTGGATTATCCCCGTCCGGCGACGATCGGGCAGGATCGGTTGGCGAATGCGATTGCGGCGCGACTGCATTTCGGGGCGCCGTCGGTGGTCGTGGACTTTGGCACGGCGGTCACCTTCGACGTGGTCTCGAAAGCCGGGGCCTATGTCGGTGGCATCATTGCTCCGGGGTTGGCGTCGATGACCGATTACCTCCACGAGAAGACCGCATTGCTCCCGCGGATCCGCATCCGCGAACCGCGGGCTGTCATTGGTCGGAACACCGAGGAGGCGATGTTGGTGGGGGCCGTCGTGGGATACCGTGGGCTGGTGCGTGAGCTGATCCGGGAACTGAAGCGGGAACTGAAGGCGCGGTCGCTTCCGGTCATTGCCACCGGCGGTTACGCCGCGCTGATGGCGAAGGGCCTCCCGGAGATCACCGCGGTGCAACCCAACCTGACGCTGGAAGGACTTCGGATCCTGTGGGAAGCGCACGCCTCGGAATTGCGGGCAGCCGGGAAGAAGGTCTGACCGTGGGCGCTTCAGCGCCCTGCGAAGGACCGCACCAGGGATGGGTGGGGGGAACCGACAAAAAGCCCCCGGAAGGCTCCGTTGAAGCGGTGGCCAGTCCGGGGTTGATCGATCCCGTGCGTTGGGATGCTGCGCGAAAACGCCGCGTCAGAGTCGGGCGACGAGCAGTTCGCGTTGGAAGATCATTTCCTTCGGGAGGAAGGAATAGAGCTTCATGAAGAGTTCGTCCTGGGAGAGGACTTCCCGGCGCCATTCCTCGAGGTTGATGTTCTGGAGGTTC
>JBIKWS010000022.1:0-13776 GCA_044356195.1 Cyanophyceae cyanobacterium | reverse complement strand
TGCCCACCCTGTCAAAAAGGCGACAGCCCATGTCCGTTTCAAGGGACTTGATGGAATGGCTGACGGCGGACTGGGTGAGGAAGAGTTCACGCGCGGTCTGCGTGAAGCTGCCCGTGCGTGCGAGGATAACGAAGGCGTGGAGCTGGCGTGAGTCGATCGGTGGCTTCATTGATGAAGGAGGTTCATCCTTACGGAAAACCCCGGAGCAACTCGTGGGCCGGACCCGGTCAAATCCGGATGAAGATTCGGCGTCGCCAGAGCCAGAGGCAGCAGAGCCAGATGCAGAGGAGCGCAACGGCCCCTTCAAGCATGGGGGCGTAGGGACCGCTGGTGATCTTCCAGAACGAGCTTCCGTCGCTGAAGGGTTCGGGGCCGCGGAGCCAGAGCAGGAAGGTGTTCAGGTGGTTGGTGGTGTTGTTGCGGAAGAAACCGTCCCAAAGGTGCGAGATGACGTACGTGAAGATGGAATTCATCCCGACGACCACCAACGGGAAGAGCGGTGCGGTCCATTTGCGGACGTCGGCCACCGCGTGGAACGCGGCGAGGAACAGGCAGGCCCAACCGCCACTGAACAACACCCAGGACGGGGTCCAGATGCGTTTCACGCTGGGGCAGACCCCGGTGAGGTCGAGGGTCGTTCCCACGGCCAGGCCAGTCAGGCCAGCCAGCAGCAGGCCGCCCAGGCGACGGTTGGCGGGCAGGTCGGTGCGGCGGATCCATTGTCCGGCGAGCAGGCCGAGGATCATCGTGCCCAGCGTCGGGATGAACGACAGCGTGAGGTACCCACCTCCATTGAAGAGCCATGGCTTCATCCGCGGGAACAGGTTCAGGAACCAGTATTCGAAGTGGTGGGCGGGGTTGGCGTTCTTGTTCCAGTGGGCGGCGAAGCCTTGCAGGGTATGCGGCCAGTCGCGGGGAACACCGACGGTCGAGGGATCAAACTCGGGTCCGGGCAATGGCGTGAAGGCAAACCATGCCCAATAGGCGACGAGCAACGTGACGAGGCTCGCGACCTGCATGCGCACGGAGCGCCAGGCAAGGAAGGTCAGCGCCACGTAGCCCAGGCCGATCTGCGAGAGGGTGTCCTCGAAGGTGAAATTGGTGAACTTCGAGCCCGTGGAGCGCAGGAACACGCCCAGGGCGATCAGCAGGAAGGCACGCCAGAAGGTGTGCAGCCAGATGCCGGCGGAGCCTTGGCCCCGGGCCTGACGGTTCGCGATCGAGAAGGGCAGGGCGCAGCCCACCAGAAACGAGAACGAGGGCTGGATCAGGTCGTGCAGGGTGCATCCGCGCCACTCCACGTGATCCTGATGGTGGGCGAGGAAGCGGAACAGGCCGCTTTCGGGAAGGTTTTCGGCCACGGCATGGAACCGGAGCACCTCCCCCGCCATCAGGAGCATCACGAAGCCGCGGTAGGCATCGAGGGAGACGGCACGTTGGGGGACGGGAGGAGTGGATGCTTCCATGCAAGGGTTGGTGTGCCTCGGGTGGGGGTGGGAGTGCAAGGCCGGAGGCCCGGGCTTTACACCGAAACCCTCTTGTTCATGATCCGGGAATCCCCGGTCCGTGATGGGCCTGGTCCATACCCGACACATGTCAAAAGTCATTGCCGAGATGCTGGTGGAGTCCGTGAAGATGGAGCTTCCGGACGTCAAAACCGTCCGCTTTCAATGGCCGGAGGGTTACGAGCCTGAGTTCAAGACGGGGCAGTTCATCACGGTCTATTGGCCTCACAAGCCAAAGTACAAGCGGGCCTATTCGCTGAGTTCATCGGCTCTGGACCGGGGGCACTTCGAGGTCTCGGTGAAGCGCGATGGCAAGATGGGCACCAGCATCGTCGATTGGGTGGAGGCCGGGGACAAGATGGTCGTGATCCCGCCTGCCGGACGGTTCCTTCCGGTGTTTGATCCTCCCGGCAAACATCTGATCTGCGTCGCGGGCGGTTCGGGCGTGACCCCGTTCCGTGGGTTCGCCCGTGAGGCCACGGCGCGTGACCTCGATACGCGCATCACGATCCTGTACACGGTGCGCACCACCAAGGACATCATCTTCGAGACGGAGTTCCGGGAGTTGGAGTCGAAGAACCCGCGCGTGAAGTTCCATGTCACGTGCACGCGCCTGCAACCGGACGATCCGTGGGCGGGTCGCCGCGGCCGCATCACGCCCGAATGGGTGAAGAGCTTTGTCGATGACCCGGCCGACACGATCTTCTACGCGTGCGGGACGAACGAGATGGTCGAAGCGGTCGAACATCTGGTGATGCACGACCTGGGTCTGCCCAAGGAGCAGATGAAGACCGAGAAGTGGGGCTGACGTGGGCCGCGACCGGCGCCGGCACCGCCGGGTTTGCCGATCAGAACGTCAGGTTGACGTTCGTGGTGATCTGCAGGTCGTTGTGGTCCACGCCGCGGGGCGCGAGCGACTCGTATTCGTTGACCGCGTTCAGGCTGATCGTGATCCGGCGGAAAAGGGGATAGGAGAGGATGAGGTCAAAGCGCACCCGGTAATCAGACGGGTCGGCCATGTTGGGCATGAACTGGAGCTTCTGGGTCAGCGTCATCTTGTCCGAAGGTTTCCAGTTCAGGTTTTCCGAGATACGGGCCGACCAGAGCGACCGGTCGGATTGCTGGGCGTAGTCGAAGTTCTGGAACTGGACACCGCCCTCGAGGTTGACGGCCAGTCGGGGCCGTTCGTAGATCCGGTATCCCAAGCCAACGCCTTCCTCGAGGCGTCGGTCGATCAGGCGGATCGAATCGTAGCCGCCGAGGGCCAGGTTGTAGGCGTAGACATGGCGTTTGCGGTCGAGGTAGACGTCGGTCTTGACCATGCCTTCCATCCGGTTCGCTGCCTCCACCTGATCGACGAGACCGTAGGCGGCGTTCACGTTCACCGCGTTGACAATCCGCCTCCATGAATGGGTCGCGTTGGCGGTTGCAAAGAAGGTCTGCCGGTCGGTGGTGCCGAAGCCCAGGTTCATGCCGAGGCCCACGTTTCCATGCCAGTTGGTGGTGTAGGGGGCGAGCCAGCGAGGCATCCAGTCGGTGGCGAAGAGGGAACCGGCAGGCGAAGGCAGCGGGGGCGGCACAACAGGTGGAGTCGCCGGTTGCGCGAGTGGCTGTGCAGCGGATGCGGTGGGAGGCGATGGAGGAGTGGCCGCAGGAATCGTCGGGGACGGAGTTGGCTCGGCAGAGACGGGGGCTACCTGAGCCGGTGGCGGGGAAGCGGCCAACGCCGTTCCTGGGGTTTCCCGCTTTTCGATCCAGTTGAGGGGGACCGTGACGCGACCTGCGACGGGAGTCCGAACGATGATGGATCGGCTGTTCTCGCGGACGACAACGCCCGTAAGGCGGTCGCCGTTCCGGAGGTGCAGGACGATGTTGGTGGAACCGATGAGCGGACCCGCACCGAAGGTCAGGGAAGCCACGACCCACGCCCACAGAAGCCGCGAGGACTTACTTCGCGGGAACGGCGTGCTTTGTGGCTGGAGATTCATCCGGCTTGGATCCGGTGGCCGCGGCCGGCGGTTCTTCGGGAAGGTCATCAGCGGCGCGGCGACGTTCGCCTCCGATGACGGCCACATCGCCGGAATCATTCATGCGCAGTTGGGGGCGGCGTTCGGCGAAGTTGAAGGTCTGACGGCGCAACAAGGTGCCATCCGGTGCCACGACATGGAGGCGGTAGGTGTCTGCCGAGATCTGGTGCAGGCAGTGGAGGCGGGACTTGCGATCGACGGTGCAGGCGGGCCGGCTGAAGGAAACGGTGGGGCCGATGGGGATGACCTTGACCGTGCTCACCTCGTCGGAGTCCGTCAGCCGGATGTAGAGTCGGACATTCCGCAGTTGGGTAGCCTGCTGGAGGATGTATTTGCGGCGGCCATCGGGAGCCCCGTCAGCGGACGCCACACCGACTTCGCGTTCCCAGATCCGGGTTCCGCGGAAGACCTCGAAGCTGACGGGCGGGCTGGCGTACTCCTCCGTGTCTGAAAGCCGGACGATCGCAGTCACGCGGTAGCGTCCAGGACGATTGAGGTCGAAGTGGGGCTGGATGTCGTAGCGGATGGTGCCGCGGGTCGAGGATTCGAGGCTGAACTCGCCGCTTTCGCTCACCTCGGACAGGCGGTTGACCACCATGTCACTGCTGCCCTCGACCTCGAACCGAACCCAGCCCGGGCGGGCGCCAAACGTCAGTTTGCGGCCGGCAAAATTGGAGATGCGGACGGCGGCTTCGATGGCTTCCCCCGGCAGGAACTGTTCCTGCGGAAGGGTGACGCGCACCTCCACCTGGGCCAGCAGGCGAGCGGTGGCGATGAGCCCGCACAGGAGGAACAGCAAACGCTTCATGAGGGAGGCATCTTAAGGGGCTGTGACGGGAGGGCAAGGTTGGGACCCCGCGGCGGAGGGGGCGCTCCCACCCGGGAAACGCCCGTCCGAAACATCGGGGAGTCGGTCATGAGCCGGATCGGACAGCCCTGACGGGAAAAACTCACGGTAGGGAACCACGCCCCGTCCATTGGGGGTTATCGACCTGTGCTCAGACGTTCCGCCAGGCGTTCCGGGAGACCGGCAGCACGGATCTTCCGTTGGGCGGTGGCAATATCGTAGTCCAGCCGGCGCAATTCGATGGTTTGCTGGGGAAGATCGTAGATCACGTAGGCCGCGCGGGGATCGCCATCCCGCGGTTGTCCGACAGAGCCGACGTTCACGAAGTACTTCTTCCCGGATTCCACGCGGAACTTGGAGTAGGTCCCACCCCGGACGCCGGTATCGCGGATGAACGCGACGGGGACGTGGGTGTGGCCAAAGAAGCACACCTGCGTGTTCTGGTAGGTGAAGCTGGCGGCGGCTTCGAGCTTCTCGAACACGTAGCCCCAGCGCTGCGGTGCGTCGAGCGTGGCGTGAACGATGGAAAAGTTGGCCACCAGGCGGAAGTACTTCAGTTCGCGAAGCCACTTCCGATCGTCCTCGGTGAGTTGGTTACGGCTCCAATTGACGGCCTCGGCGGCGGCGTCATTGAAGCCTTCCGGGTCCTCGCTGGAGCCGATGTATTCGTCGTGATTACCCTTCACGACGGGGATGTTCATGCCCCGGATGATGTCCAGGCATTCCTTGGGGTTGGCCCCGTAGCCGACAACATCGCCGAGGCATACCACGTGGGTACACTTCTGCGCCTTGATGTCAGCCAGCACCACCTGGAGTCCTTCCAGGTTGGCGTGGATGTCGGCAATGATTCCGTATCTCATCAACGCACGATCTCGAACCCACGGAAATTTCCGTTGGGTTCTGCCCAAAACTCCTGTTCGTTCCGAATCATCGGCCCAAGGCCACTCTCGCGGATGGCTGTCCGGAACTCCTTGAGCTCCGCTTCCATACCCTCGGCGACCAGTTCGACCCTCCCGTCGGGGAGGTTTCGAACTGTACCAGTCACCTCAAAACCGGAGGCGACTTGTCGGGTCTGGTAGCGGAATCCCACTCCTTGCACGCGGCCGGAGTAAAGCACCTGCATGCGGCGGCGGTTCATCCGTCTTCCGTCGTCGTTACCTGCAGGCCGCACCTGTGCGAACCGCCGGTTTCAACCGAGGACGGACTAAGCCATATCCATGCCGTTATCCGCAAATCTTTTCCCTGACTGTCTCTTTCTGCGGATCCCTGCCGGCCCGGTGGAATGCGCGCGCATGGTCCGAGGCTTGTTTCCACCCGGATTTTTCCGTCTCTTCCGTCTGTGCGTCCTGCGCTGATGAAGTCTGTGCGTCGGTTGGTGGTGAAACTGGGGACGGGTGTGCTGACGGATTCCCGGAAGCGTCCCGACCTGGTTCAATTCGCCCAGTTGGTCTCCCAGATCGCGGCGTTGCGTGACTCTGGTCTCGAAGTGGTGCTCGTGACGTCCGGAGCGGTGGGGGCCGGAATGGGGGTGCTGGGGTACGACAAACGCCCAGCGAGCCTGGCCGAACGGCAGGCGTGCGCGGCGATTGGGCAATCGCGATTGATGGCCACCTACGACAGCCTCTTCCGCCATTTCGATCAACCCATCGCCCAGGTCCTGCTGACACACGAGGATCTGGCGGATCACGCCAGGCACCTCAACGCCCGCAATACGCTGCTGACCCTGCTGAAGCGAGGCGTGCTCCCCATCATCAACGAGAATGATGCGGTCTCGGTAACGGAATTGAAGTTCGGCGACAACGACCGGTTGTCCGCGCTCGTGGCCAGCCTCCTCCCGGCGGATCTGCTGGTCATCCTGACGACGGCCGATGGCCTCATCGAAGGATTCGGGACACCCCAGGCAAGGCTTCTCGATGTCGTCGAGAAGATCGACGACCGGATCGAAGCCATGGCGGGGGGTACCACCAGCGCGACTGCCACGGGTGGCATGACAACGAAGATCACCGCTGCACGGATCGTGGTTCGTTCGGGCATCCCATTGGTGATTGCACCGGGGCGCCGTCACGACGGTCTGGCCCGGATCCTGGCTGGAGAACAGGAGGGGACACTCTTCCTTCCGGTGCCCGGGAAACTTCCGAGTCGGAAGCGTTGGATCGCCTTCTACCACCATGCCCAAGGGGCGCTGCACGTCGACGATGGGGCGATCCGCGCGCTGACGGAACAGGGGCGCAGCCTGCTCGCTCCGGGTATCGTCCGCTTCGAAGGTGATTTCGAAGCCGAGGACGTGGTCCGGATCTGTGGTCCCGACGGACGCGAGCGGGCGCGTGGCTTGGTCCGCTTCGGCGCGGTTGCCCTGCGGGAACGCGCGACCGGCCGCGCCGAGGTGGTCCACCGCGACGATCTGGTGATCCTCTGATTCCCTGAGCGAACATCTCCAACGGTCGAAACCGCGAAATCCACCCATGCCCAAACCTCCTTCCGCCCGCCTTGCACCGATCCGTCAGGTGCTTGAAGTCATGTCCGCCCTGCGCGCACCCGATGGTTGCCCGTGGGACCGCGAACAGGATCACCAGAGCCTGCGATGGCATGCGGTGGAGGAAGTCTACGAACTGCTCGATGCCATCGAAGCGGGTGACGAGCATGAGATGGTGGAGGAACTGGGCGATCTGCTGTTGCAGGTGGTCTTTCACGCCCAATTGGGACGCGAGCGTGGCACCTTCGATTTCGACGCCGTCTGTGCGCGCCTTTCCGAAAAGCTGGTCCGTCGCCATCCCCACGTCTTCGGCGACGTCAAGGTCCGGGACGTGGATCAGGTCTGGGCGAACTGGGAGCGGATCAAGCGCTCCGAGAAGGAGGGGTCGGTCCACGAGCGCAAGTCGGCCTTGGACGGGATCCCGCGTCGGATGCCGGCCTTGATGCGAGCCCAGAAGCTGGTGAAGAAGGCGACCAAGGCGGGATTGGCCAAGCCCAGGAAAGCGGGGAAGACGACGAAGGAATCTGTCGGGCGGCAATTGTTCGATCTCGCCCGGAAATGTCAGGGAGAGGGTTGGTCCGCGGAGGAACTGCTTCGCTTCGAGATCCGCCAGCAGGAGTCGGCGTGGCGGAAGGCTGAACTTGGCGCGGGGGGCAAGCGGGCGGCCCGGAAGTCCGGGTGAACCGCATCTTCAGGCCGCCCCCAGAGGGATGGCGACGAGGACGTCGCCGCCCCGGCTTTGGAACTGGATGGGAGTGGTTTCAAGATCTGCCTGTCCCGGTGATCCCCGTGTCTGGGTGCTTCTCCTCCCGTGGCGTGTCCGTTACGCTGCGTCCATGTTCTCCTGTGGTTTGCGATTCCTGCACCTTCTGGCGGGCCGATCGGTCCGGGCGATTGGATTTTCGACGCTCGTGATAGGAGGGGTGTCGATGGTCTGGGCAGGACCGGATTGGCCTGAGTTCCGAGGTCCCCAGGGGGATGGCATCGCGCGCGGATCCAAGCCCCCCGTGGAATGGGCCGAGGGCAAGTCGGTCAAGTGGTTCCAACCCGTCCACGGCAAGGCCTGGTCCTCGCCCATCGTCAGCGGGGGAAAGATCTGGCTCACCACCGCGACGGAGAAGGGCACGGAGTTGTTTGTGGTCTGCCTGGATGCGGCCACGGGAAAGGTGTTGGTCGATCAGAAGCTCTACGACATTGATCGACCGCAGTTCATCCATGCCTTCAATTCAGGTGCTTCTCCTTCGGCGGTGGCCTCGGGAGATCGGGTCTGGGTGACGTTCGGTTCGCCGGGAACCGCCTGTCTGGACGCACCGACAGCGAAGGTTTTGTGGGAGCGGCGCGACCTGGAGTGCAATCACTACCGGGGTGCCGGTTCATCCCCCATCCTTCACAACGGGCGCCTGTACCTGAACTTCGACGGAAGCGACCGGCAGTACATCGTCGCGCTCGATGCGACGACGGGACGCACGGTCTGGAAGGTGGATCGCTCCATCGATTACCGGGATCTCGGCGCGGACGGGAAGCCTGAGAGCGAAGGCGATTGGCGGAAGGCGTTCGCCACCTGCCACGTCGCCGAAGTCGGAGGCGTGACGCAGTTGTTGAGTCAGGGGGCCAAGGCGTTCTATGGCTACGATCCGGAGACCGGCCGCGAGTTGTGGCGCGTGGAGGAACGGACCAGTCATTCGGCCGGAACGCGTCCGGTCGTGGGTTCCGGAATGGTCTTCTTCCCCTCGGGTTGGTCGCAGGGGCAGGTCCTTGCCATCCGCCCGGGCAAGTCCGGCGAGGTGTTGGACGTCAACGGCACCAACAGCCTGAGCGGCGGACTTTCGATGGTGTGGCGATCCAAGCGGAACGTGCCGAAGAAGCCGGCGCTGGTGTTCCTGGACGGCCTGTTGTTCGGGATCGATGACAATGGCGTCGCCACCTGCTGGGACGCGGCCAATGGCGACGTCGTGTGGAACGAGCGCATTGGCGGCAATTACTCCGCCTCGCCCGTTGCGGCGGATGGTCGGCTTTACTTCTGCAGTGAGCAGGGGAAGACCACCGTGGTCGCCGCATCGCGGGAGTTCCGGAAACTGGCCGAAAACCAATTGGGTGACGGCTTCATGGCCTCGCCGGCCATCGTTGGGAACGCCCTGATCCTCCGCAGCAAATCGGGCGTCTACCGCGTTGAATGATGAACAACGGAACGATGCAGGGCGGGATGCCATTCGAAGACGACGAGGAATCCTGCCCGACCCAACTCCAGGCCGCTTTGTTGGCGTTGCGACGCGAACTCGAAGGAGCAGCCCGGTCAGGGCCACCTTCCGAAGGCCAGCCCTGGAAGCTGGATCGGATCCGGGTTCGTATGGCGGTCTCCTGCGTTGCCTGCCCCGGGGGAAAGTGGGAATGGGTGCCAAGCCTGGGCGACTCCCCGCATACCGTGGATCTGGAATGGAGTCCGGAGGGAGCCGAGTTGCGGCCCCTTGTTCCTTCTCCCGGCGAGGAGCCGTCAACGGTCGTCCAGCCTGCCGCGTGGTCACTCGAGACCGCAGAGCGTTTGGGAGTCGTCCTGGACGGGGTTTTTGGTCCGCCGGGATTCGACAGCGCGGCGAGGGCCACCGTTTTCAGGGAGTCTGCCATGGAGTTGGGTCCGGAATCCTTTCCGGGCGTGTTGACGGCGCTGATCGAAGCACGACGTCTGGAGGAGCCGGGCCTGGAACGGGCACGTCACGCCATCCAACGATTGCTCGAACGTGGGCCGGCCGGGGTCAGGAACGGAGCCGGAATCCTCCGCGACGTCTTCGGCAGGCACCCATTCGATCCGCTGCTGACGTTGGTGGAGGACCGGTGGCGGTATGGAACCGGGCACGACCTGGGTCCCATCTAAGCCATATCGGAGGATGCAATCTCCGCCCAAAGCGGGGCGAGGTCCGGGTCGTCGAGTGCATTGGATCTCAGGTGGCCAATGCCCTTGAGATCGATCACCCGACGCAACCATCGACGAGCCAGTGTCAGGTCGCCCAGTTGGCAGGCGTAGCAGGCGAGGTTGTAGGGGATGATCGAGTTGGTCGGGAATCGCGGTTCAGCTTCGAGCAGGTTGCGGAGCGCCTCCTCGGTGCGCCGTAGTTCGTGCAATGAAAAGCTGCGGTGGATCCAGCCATTCGGGAGCCATGGCGCGAGTTCCATGACCTTCTGGGCGGTTTCGACCGCTGCCAACCAGTCCTTCTGGATCGATTGGAGGCGCCATTGCAGTTCCAGAACGGACGGATGGTTCCGGGCTGGCGCGGTCAGCCGATCAAATTCCGCCAACGCCTCGTCCGGGAGGTCCAGATCCAGCCAGCCTTCCATCGCGCTGGCGTGGTGCAGGTCGGGATAATCGAGCGATTCCATGGATCGTGTGGGTCGATTCAAGGATTGGGAGTGGAGATCGGGTCCTGCGCGGCGGAGGGCAAAGGCCTGTCCGGCCGAGGGAACCGCAGGAGCAGCGGCCGGAAGTCCGTGGGAGCGGATCTTCGCGGCATGCCGTTGTTGTCGAAGGCCACCCACAGATGTGTGGCATCCACGGAAAGTCCCTCCGCGAACCCGTAGGGCAGGGCGGTGAGGTAGATGTTCTGCGAGGCGAGTTCCGCCGCGGCAAAGTCGTACTCGGCGATCACGGATCGTGTCGACGGGGCGACCCGCAGGATCTTTCGCAAATCCCGGCAGAGCACCCAGAGCTCACCAGCGAACCACGAAAGATCCGAGTAGTGGACGTCGGCGCTCGTGTTTCCCACAGGCGCCACCTGGAAGTCATGCACGACCTTGAAGGTGGACAGGTCCACTTCCACGATCCGACCGGTCGAACGTTCGTTTGCGAGATAGAGTCGATTTCCGCCCACCGCGATGCCCTCCCAGGAAGCATTCCCATCGTTCGTTGAAAACCACCGCTGGACCGGGGTCCAGTCGATGGGAAGTCGCTCGACCGACCGGCCATCGAGATCGGTACGGAAGATCCATCTGGGTCCCTCGGTACAGAGATAGAGCCGGCCTCGGTCATCGATGGCGAGGCCTTCGATGTCGGGTGCGTACCTGGGGCGGCCCGCTGCAGCCCGAACCGCATCGATGGGAAACCATTTCCGCTCCGGAACCAATCGCGCCAGCTGGTTGGTGCCAAAGACGATCACGCACGGCGGGACTTCCTTGTCGTTGACCGTCAACAGACGTCCGTCCGGCAATCGGAGGAGCGCGGAAGCATCGTAGCGACCCGACTCGGGCTGCATCAGCCATCGGCCATCCGGGGTCAATTCGAAGGAATTCGTCGAAGGCGTCCCCGGCGTCGAAGTCGATTCCACCGCAAGCAGGCGGAGGATGGTTCCAAGGGATAGGATCAGGACGCTGACGGCGAAGGGTCGCATCGTTGGGCTAACGGTGGACCCGCCCGCGGTTGGAACCAAGTCCGGAGGCGGTGTCGAGAACCACCGGACGGCAACTTACTCAATATTGGCGGTTGAGTCCGGAGTACCGGTCGTTACGATTCCATCACAGTGACAGCACGTATGAGTAACGAATCGGAGTTGCGACGCGAGGCGCATGCGTTGCTTCAGAGTACGACGCTGTACCGGGAGTTTCTCGCCGAGCGCGATGAGATTCTCAGGCACAAGTGGATCGAGTCAGAGAAGGCGGGTCGGGATATCGGTTTCGATGCTGCCCTCATTGACTGGGTCTCGAAGTATCGCTCGGGCTGGCGAAGCGCCCGTCAGCCATCGGCGGTGCGTTGACATGTGAAGTGGACCCCGTTGCCTCTCCTCTGTTCAAAAGATTGGGGTGCCGGGAATCATGAATTCGAAAGGGGACGGGTCCACGGGACCCGTCCCCTTGTTCTTTTGCTGGGCGGAGGGGTGACAGCCGGCAAGTCCAACGGCTAACGTCGGCCAGACTGCTGATCACGATGAACTGGAATCGTAAACATTTGCTGGACCTTCAGGCGCTGGAGGCTGGGGAGATCACCCTGATCCTGGATGTCGCCCGGGAGTTCCGCGCTGTCGGGGAGCGCGACATCAAGAAGGTGGGAGCGCTTCGGGGGCGGACGGTGGTCAACCTCTTCGTCGAGCCCAGCACCCGCACCCGGATCAGTTTTGAACTCGCGGCCATGCGCCTCAGTGCGGATGTGATCAACTTCACCGCGGAGGCCTCCTCGCTGAAGAAGGGTGAGACCCTCAAGGACACCCTGCGAAACCTGGAGGCCATGAACGCGGACTTCGTGATCCTGCGTCACGGCGCCAGCGGTGCGCCGCACTTCCTGTCCCGTTTTGCCCGCTCCCACGTGATCAACGCGGGCGATGGGGCTCACGAGCACCCCACGCAGGGGCTACTCGATGTCTTCACCATCCGGGAGCACAAGGGCCGGATCGCCGGGCTCAAGGTCACCATCCTGGGCGACATCCTCTACAGCCGTGTGGCTCGGTCGAATATCTGGGCACTGTTGAAGCTGGGAGCCCAGGTCACCCTTTGCGGCCCACCGACGCTGGTGCCGAAGGTTTTTGAACAGTGGGGATGCCGGGTCACCTGGAACGTCGAGGACGCCGTGAGGGGGGCTGATGTGGTCAATCTCCTCCGCATCCAGCACGAACGGCAGCGGAAGACCATGTTTCCGTCCATCGGCGAGTATGCGACCCTCTTTGGCCTCAATCGGGCTCGGCTCTCGCTCCTGCATCCGGACGCCATCATCATGCATCCCGGACCGATCAATCGCGGGGTTGAAATCGAGAGTGAACTGGCCGACTGCGACCGGTCCGTCATCTTGGAACAGGTAACCAACGGGTTGGCCGTGCGGATGGCAGTCCTTTATCTGATCAACGGCGGTCGCCCGGGTGAAATCTCCTGAGACGGCGGCGGCGTTTCGCGGAACAAGCTATTCCCCCAACAACTGCTGGAGGGTGGCCACATAGCCGCCGGCCATGGCGAGGATCTGGAAAGCGATCCAGATGCTGACGAGGGCGTAGAAGAGTCGTGGACTCCACTGGCTGAAGGTGCGGAGTTTCCGGAAACCCTCCTCTTCATGGATCCGTGCGAGCCGGCGAAGTTGCTCCTCCAGTTTTCCGGAGATTTCCCCGGCGGCGTATGCGCTGGAGAACATCTCCGGGAACAGCCCTGAACCGCTCACCAATTCTGCGGGAGTCACCCCAGCTGCCAGCGGCTCCCGCCATGTGGCAACCGATCGGTCCAGGATCTTGGACCCGCTGGCGCGAGCGGCCATGGGCCACGCCTCGGTCACAAGGATCCCCGCGGAGAGCAGCGCTTCCAACGAACCCGCAAGCCGGGCGAGCGCCAGCTCCGAGCGCGCACTCCCAAGCACCGGCACATGGATCAGCAGTCGTTCCATCATCGCCCGCCAAGAGGGCGGTCGGATGGGGCGTGTGGCCCAGTGGATTCCGAGTGCCGTGAGGTAACCCAAGGCCAGGGTTCCCACGGAATGGAGCAGGTAGAGGCTGACACTGCCGGTCTGAACAAACCGGGGCAGGGGAACGATGAATACCGCCACGTGGAGGATGAGCACCGGATAGGCCGCCTCCTGCAGGACGGTCTGCCAGTTCGTGGCCAGTGCCTCGTGGTGGCGTGCCAGGACGCCGAAGGCCAGTTCCAGTCGTCCGGAACGTTCCCCAGCCTCAATGAGTGCGATGTCGAACTCGGGAGCCCACCCAGGAAGATCCCGGAAGCTTTCCGCAAACGTCTGGCCGCGCCGAAGCCCGGAGAGCAGGTGTGTCGCGATGGAGCGAAGGGAGGCCGCTGGCGGATTGCGGGCGAGTTGGTCCAGCGTCGTGAAGAGCGGAAGCCCCGCCTCCACCAAGGTGGACAATTGATGATAAAAAAGCGCCCGCTGGCGGGAGCCAGCGGGCGCGGAAAAGGCGATCATGACCGTCTATGGGTCAGGATCGAAGTGGACTATTTGACGGCGGCGTCCAA
>JBIKWS010000482.1:0-3989 GCA_044356195.1 Cyanophyceae cyanobacterium | reverse complement strand
CCGGCCTTCAGCCTCGACCCATTGAAGGCCGCGTGACCCCACGCGGCGCATCCCCTATCCCGCTGGGTGAGGGCACCCGGCCTACAGTTTCGTGGCTCGTCATCAACGAACGATTCCTCAGTTCATTGGTAGCAAAGAAGGGTCCCAAAACCCAGTCGACCCGGAGGGTAACCGGGTGAGTTAGTCGGGAGCCGCGAAGGACGCGAAGAAGGCTGGGTGTCGTGTCGCCGCTGACACAAGGAGTCCCAAAGCCCCAAAGGGGGCGACCCAAGACAGCCCGGGGCAACGCCCCGCGGATCCGTGCCATCGTGGTGCCGAAGCCCTGAAAGGGCGGCACAGGTTTTCCTTCTTTGCGTTCCTTTCTGCAGACCGCCTCCCCTTTGCGGCTTTGAGTCTTGGCGGCTTTTCCTCTTCCGTCCCCTTCACGGACAGACAACGAAAGCAAAGCCGCGAAGCCGCAAAGCCTCCAAGGGGGGAACTGCCGCAAAGATCGAAGGAAGCCGCAAAGAGGGCAGCCATCGTGCGGCCACCTGGGTGGGGCAGGCCCCAAAAGACCAAAACGGGTTTTGCCGCAAAGAACTCAAGGAAACGCAAAAAGGCGGGACCACACCAACATGGCGGACTCACGTCGATTTCCTTCTTTGCGTTCCTTTCTGCAGACCGCCTCCCCTTTGCGGCTTTGAGGCTTGGCGGCTTTTCCCCTTTCGTCCCCTTCACGGACAGACGACGAAAGCAAAGCCGCGAAGCCGCAAAACCTCCAAGGGGGAACGGCCGCAAAGATCGAAAGAAGGCGCAAAGGGGAGAGCCATCGTGGGGCCACTTGAATTCACCTCACCACCACCGGAAGCCCGGGTCGGGTTTGGGGTCGAAGATCCAGTTGGGGGTTTCCTTGGGGAACTCGAAGAACTCCACGTGGCTGTCGCCGAAGAGCATGTTGTAGCGGGCCTTTCCGCGGTAGTTGTGCCAGGCGGAACGGCCGTCGAGGACGTTGCGGTTGGCGTGCCAGTTCCAGTCGCCCTGGATGATCTTGTTGACCGGGCTGCGGCTGACTTCGCTGGACTTGATCGGGGTGGCCTCATAGGTGCCCTTCGTGGCCTTGAGGTCACCGGCAACGTGGCGGACGCGGAAGGAGTCGTGCTGGAACTGCACGAGGTAGCTGTTGCCGTAATCGGTGAAGCAGTGCTTGGCGGTGTATTCCTCGTCGCCCTTGTCGGAGGGACAACGGAAGAGCTCGGGCGCGGGCGTGTACTTGTAGAGGGGACGGTTGGTGGTCTCGATGGAGACGCCGAACGAGGTCGCGACGCCAGCGTCGAGTCGGTAGGTGCCCTTCTTGCCGCCGCCGGCACCCCATCCCCACTGCGCGGGGTAGAAGTCTTGAAAGTCCTCCGTGTACATCTGGTACGCGATGCCGATCTGGTGCTGGTTGCTGACGCAGCGGGTCTGTTGCGCCTTGGCCTTGGCGCGTCCCATGGCGGGGAGGAGCATCGAGGCGAGGATCGCGATGATGGCGATGACCACCAGAAGCTCGATCAGCGTGAAGGCATCCCGGGCGGGGGGTGGAGGGGGACGTGTCATGGCATCCGTGGCTTTATCGGGGGCGGGTGCCGGACGCAAGGGGAGATCCCGGATGTGGAGATCCCAGTTGCCAGTTTCCAGATGCCAGAATGGGGCTTGTTGCGCTCAGTCGGCGGGGTGCAGGAGGTTGCGCCGGGTGAGGGGACCCGGCCTTCAGAGGGAGTTCCCAGTTCCCAGAAACCAGTCCCCAGATCCTGTGAGTGGAAACCCTCCTCAGGCCAGCCTCGTTCCCGGTCTGGGAACTGGCAACTGGGAACTTCACTAGGGACGGCGTGCGTGGATGGCGACGAAGTGGCCGGTGAAGGGAGCGGTGGGCCAACGCCCCAGGCGTTCGAAGGCCAGCATGCAACGCAGCCAGCGGACACTGACGTTCCACGACGGATCCAGCATGCGGCAGAGGTGGAGCCCGAAGATCCGCGGCAGGTGCATCTGATGTTGGGTTTGCTGGATCACCAGTCCCCGCGCTTCCAGTGCGCCTTGGAGATCCACGGCCGCGAGTGTGGGTCCGACGTGGTACGGCAGGAGCGCGGATCGACCGAACGCGATGGCGGGAAGAAGACCCCGCATGGCCACCATCGGATTCCAGGGGTTGTCGAGGGTCAGGAACAGGTGTCCGCTGGGGGCGAGGACGCGGACCAGTTCAGTGAGGGCGTCCTGGAGTTCCGACGGTTGCCGGAAATGGTCGAGTGTAGAGATGGAAACGATGCGGTCGATGGAACCGCTGGTGTATGGAAGCCGGCGCACATCGGCGACTTCTCCGGTGATTCCCGGGTGACGTTGCAGGGCCTGGGCGACCACGCGCGGGGAGATATCGATGCCCAGGAGTTGTTCCGAGGATTCGCCCAGAAACGAGGCCAGACCGTCGCCCTGCGCCTCCTCGAAGAGATCGGTCTTGAGCGTGCGCCGGAAAGTCTGCGGAGCTGCGGCCTGGCGCAGCCATGACCGCTGGAGTTCATCGCAGTAGGCCCGCCAGACCGGAATCCGGAATCGGTCGGTGCGTTCTCCGGCGATACGGTCCCAATACCTCGCGGTTGGGATGTCGGGATCCTTCGCCGTCGCGTGCGGGCTCCCGGGCTTGTCGCAGGTCGCGTGTGGAAGGACCATTCGCAGGGAATTCGCCATGTCTCGGAGCGGTCACCCTCGGTGGGGCAGCGTCCGAACTCATGGCGACGAAAACCTTCCGCAAACACGATGGCCCGGCAACACCGCATCCAATCCATTGCTCGACGCGCATGGCGTGTGCTCCGGACCCAGGGGCTTCGCGGCGTCTGGATCAAGCTACTCGATGTCAGCCTTCATCGTCGCCTGCTGGTGCTGGAGTGTCCGGTGGACGACGCGCGATCCTTCCCGCCCGGAGGCCTTGATGGTTCGGTGATTCACGGATTCCTCACCCGCGCGGGGATCGACGACTATGTCGCCTTCCGGTTGTCCGAGGAGGATGACCTCAACCCGGTGGCGTCGTCGGCTCCGAAGTCACTCCGGGAACACCTCGAGCGTCGATTGGATGCGGGTTGTGTTTGTGCCACGGCCTTGATCGATGGGCGGATCGTCGTGGGTGTCTGGGCAGGCGTGGGTGGCGGGGAGGTCGACTACCTGCGGTGTTCGGTGCGGTTGGATCCGCAGGCGGTCTACCTGCATGACGTTTACACGCGTCCTTCGCAGCGAGGCTTGGGATTGGCGCCGGGATTGATCGGCGGGATGGCGGAACATTTCCAGGCGGCCGGATGCCGCCGGCTTGTGGCCCTGGTGCTTTCCGAGAACGCGGCAAGCCTCCGAAGCCTGGGGCGCGTTGGATTCCGTCGTGTGGGCGTGGCGGGCTACTGGGGCTTCGGGAGATTACGCTGCCTGTTCTGTACGGCCCCCGGCTGTTCGCTGGTCTCGTTGCCCTGAGGTTTCAGGGCAAAAGCGGTGGTTGTTCTGACCACGAATTACATGCGGGTGCAGTATCAAGATGTGCCCATCCCAAACCAAGTCCCTGCTAATTCGTGTCCTCTGTGCTATTCGTGGTTCCAACAGCCCTTTCCCGGTTCAGGGCAACAAAGGGGCGCGGTTTGCCTGATGCCGTCGCCTGGATGGATGCCGTCAACTCGACCTCGAAGGTCGCCCGCCCGCCCAGCGCCTTCTGACCGGACTGGGTGAGCCCTTGGACCATGGCGGGTGTCGGAGTCGTCCGGGGAATCACCCGGAAGACGAGCCGATCGCGGGACGGTTGGACGAGTTGGTACTGTCGGATCCAGGGGAAGTGCGGCCGCACGCCATTGATCACCTCCCACGGGTGCAACCAACGTCCGTCCGCCATTGGAAACCGATCGATCGTCCGGCCGCCGATCGCGAGCAGCGTGGAATAAGCCGCTCCGCAGGGACACTCGTCCGGGCCTCGCCGGGCGAGATCGCCGAGCCGGTATCGGATGAAC
>JBIKWS010000481.1:0-3993 GCA_044356195.1 Cyanophyceae cyanobacterium | reverse complement strand
CCTACCGGGACGGACGGCCAATGCCAATCGGAGGTTCCTCCGGTCCCTCTCCCCAAAGTTTCCGATTGCCGCTCCCTGCCAAGCCCGGGAAGGTTTGCATACTCTCATGAAGATCTCGCGTTTCACACTGCCGTGCGCCATCGCTGCGGCGGCCTCTGTCGTCTTCGCCGCGGGCGTTGGCTACGACAACACCCCTCAGATCCCCGGCCAACCGTGGAAGGTCCACGACAAGGCCCGGCCCAACCCGCCCATCATCACCCCGGCGGAAACCTTCAGCCACATGGCGCCGGCCCCGTCCGATGCCAAGGTCCTGTTCGACGGCAAGAGCCTCGCCGCGTGGAAGAGCGGCAACAACGACGCCAAGTGGAAGGTCGAGAACGGGTACTTCGAAGTCGTGAAGGGCACCGGCGACATCGAGACGCGCGACAAGTTCAAGGACTTCCAGCTGCACATCGAGTGGTCCGCGCCCAACCCGCCCAAGGGCGACAGCCAGGGGCGCGGCAATTCCGGCGTTTTCCTCCATGGCCGGTACGAAGTTCAGGTCCTCGACGTCTTCAACAACAAGACCTACGCCGACGGACAGGCCGGCGGCCTCTACGGCAGTTGGCCGCCGCTCGTCAATGCGATGAAGAAGCCCGGCGAGTGGAACAGCTACGACATCATCTTCGAGGGCCCGCGCTTCGATGACGCCGGCAACGTCACCCGCAAGGCCTCCGTCACCGTCCTCCACAACGGAGCCGTCCTTCATCACCGCCAGGAGTTCATCGGCCCCAGCGGCCACCAGAACGTGCCCAAGTACGTGAAGTACGACGGCACCGGTCCCATCCGCCTCCAGGACCACGGCGATCCCGTCCGCTTCCGCAACATCTGGATCCGCGACATCGGCACCTACGATCGTCCCGAGAACTGAAGCGGCCTTCAATCCGGGGAGGCGACGTCCTCGTCGCCCTCCCCCGGATCCGCTGAAGCCATGACTTCCCGCTTCTGGTGGACGTCCGCCCTCCTCGCCGGCATCGCCTGCGCGGCCTTTGTCCTCTGGCGAAGCGTCAACGCCCCGCTCGGCTTCGCCGCCCAGCAAGTCACGCTCACCAACGGCATCGTCCTCCGCCTCGTCTCCGTCCAGCACGGCAAGACCCACCTCGACCCCTTCAGCCCGCCGTGGAAGCAGTGGATGTCGCGCCTCCCGGAGCCCTGGACCCGCAAGCTGAAGCTCAACCTGCCCGCCAATCTCAACACCTCTGGCAGCAATTCCGTCCTCAGCGTCTGGCTCACTTCCTCGAAGGCGGCCGCCAACCCCAACCAACAATCGTTCGGCGTCCTCATCGGCGACGACTCCGGCAACTTCGCCGGATCCTCCAGCGGCTTCGGCTTCTCCAACGGCAAGACCCCCGTCGTCCCGCACTACGAGGGCCATCGCATGTCCGTTTTCCCACGCCGTTCGCCGGAGCTCCGCATCCGCATCTACGACAGCCCCTGGAGTCGGGGAAATTTCCTTCACGAATTCCGCATCCGGAACCCGGGTCTTGTTCCCCTCGACGAAACCCCGCCCCCCGTCGCCCTGCCCCTTCCACAGCCTCAGTCCGCCGGCGACCTCGAAGCCACCCTGACCTCCCTCACCGTCGGGCCCTCGGACGGATGGCAACCCACCGACACCAACGTCTATCGCAGGGCCCGCCTCGAGTTCACCTGCCGCCAGGCCGGACAACCCACCACCAACTGGGTCGCCTACCACGTCCGTGAGGCAACCGACGCCACCGGAAATTCAACCGACGGCAACAACTGGAACCACGGATGGTCGGAGGACCGCACCTTCGTTTCGTTCGCCCGCTGGCCGCTGCCCGAGTCCGAACCCTGGAAGATGAAGGTCGAGTTCTGCCAACGCGCCGGCTTTCCCACCAACGAACTCTGGGAAGCCCGCAACATTCCCATCCTGACGAATTCCGCGAAGTTCCCCGCCCTCACCAACCAACTCTCGGGTGCTCGGATCGTGATCGAACGTCTCGGCCCACCTGAGCACGGCAGCTACGCCCACAGTGATACACACTCCATCGAACTGGAAGTAATGGCCGGCTCCAAACCCGACGATCGCCGCTGGCACCTCACCATCGCCCGCGCTGTGGATTCCACCGGACGCGAAGTCACCGCCAACAGCTGGAGCGGCTCCGACGACGATCGGACCTTCAGTTTCAACGTCTCCACCAACGCCACTTCCCTCGACGTCTGGATCGCCTACGCCCCCAGCCGTCTCCTCGAATTCACGGCCCAGCCAACAAAGATGTCGAACAAGCCAGACAAAAGGAACCCGGCACCCGCGCCCTGACCCATCCCGCGGAGACGATCCCTTGACGAAGCGTACGCTTTCACGGACGTCTTTCTCCATGATCTCTCTGCCGGTCACTCAGGCACGTGGCAGGCTTTACCAGCTTCTGGACGAGACCGCGTCATCCCACGAACCGATTCACATCACCGGGAAACGTTCTAACGCCGTCCTGGTCTCCGAAGACGACTGGCGAAGCATCCAGGAGACCCTCTTCCTCCTCTCCATTCCCGGCATGCGGGAATCCATCCGCGAAGGGCTCGCCACTCCCCTCAGCAAGACTTCTTCCGCTCCAGGCTGGTGAGCTGGTCGATCGTTTTCACCAAGCAGGCGAGAAGGACGCGGAGAGGCCGCCCCTTCCAGCTTCAAACTTGAATCTGAAACCTTGAATCTCTCCCCATCGTGCCTCGCATCCGACTCCAGGGAATCAGCAAACACTTCGGGCCCGTTCATGCGGTGCAGGACCTCTCCATCGACGTCGCCGCCGGTACCCACCACCTCCTCGTGGGCCCCTCCGGCAGTGGCAAGTCCACCACCCTCCGCCTCATCGCCGGCCTCGAATTCCCGGATGCAGGACGGATTCTCCTCGACGACACCGACGTCACCCGACTTTCGGCCGAGGAACGCCCCTGCGGCTGGGTCGCCCAATCTCCCGGGCTCCTTCCCCACCTGACCCTGGTCGAACAACTCGAACTTCCCCTCCGCCTCCAGGGCATCAACCGCCACGAGCGTCGCGCCCGCGCCGAGGTCATGGCGGACCGCCTCGATCTCCGCCCGCGTCTCCATCACCTCCCCGCCGCACTCTCCGGCGGCGAAGCGGCACGCACCGCCATCGGTCGCGCCCTGATCCTTCAACCGCGCCTCGTCCTCCTCGACGAACCCTTCGCCCATCTCGATCCCACCCTGCGACGCGACCTGCGCCGACTCCTTCGCGATCTCCAACGGGAATTCGACCTCACCCTCCTCCACGTCACCCATCACCCGGCCGATCTCATCGCGGGAGCCGACCACCTCACCGTCATCGAAGGTGGCCGCGTGCTGCAATCCGGTCGCCCCCTCGACCTCTACCGCCAACCCCGCACGCCCTGGCTCGCCGACCTCACCGGCGACTCCCCGATCTGGCGTTGCACCTCCGCGGATGGGTCCCGGAACCTCGTTCACCTCCCGCCCGAGGCCACACCGTCTCCAACCCCATCCATCCTCGGCCTGCGGCCCGAACAACTGGCACTGACACCTGAACGTCCCACGGGCCCCTGCATCGGTCCCGTCCGCATCGGCCGCATCACGCCCGTCGGACCGCGTACGTGGGTCGAAGTCCACTGGGGCGAGGCCCAACGCCTCGAGATCCCACTCCCGCCCCACGCGGACCACGGATCCGAAGGCGACCACGTCTGGATCCAATGGAACCCAAGGGACGCCCTGTGGTTCCGTTCCCACGATTCATGACGGGATCCCAAACGTCGGGAACCTGTGGGGCAATGGGGTCGCGTCCATACATTTTACATTTCGGCCATCGTCGGCCGGTGCACCGGCAAATGTATCATTTATAGACGCGACCCCATTGCCTTGCGTGGCCACAGGCCCGGAGGGCCGAAAGAAAGTAGCCCACGGCGTAAGCCGTGAGTGAACACGCATTTTGGGACCCCAACCCCAGCGGGGCGACAGAACCCTTTCCA
>JBIKWS010000480.1:0-4004 GCA_044356195.1 Cyanophyceae cyanobacterium | reverse complement strand
CGCGGCAGGTCAGCCCGTGATCCACGCCGATCTTCCGGGTTCCACACCCCCTGCACCCGCGGTGGCCACTGGTATCTTCCTCCTCGACCAAGCGCTCGAACGGTTGAACAACCGACTCACCGCCCCAGGAAACGGCCCCTACTGGAACAAGCCCGACTCGCCCCATCACGCATTCTTGCAAGAGACGGAACCGCTCCGCCGGGAACTCCATCTCCTGATGGCCTCAGATCCCGCCCTGCGTTCCCTCCACGAGGCCCGGTCGCACCCGGGTGGCCCCATTTCCTTCAGCGAGGCCCTGTCCATCTCTTCCCGGGTCTTCAATGTCGAGCTGTGGCTCCTTGCGTCTTCCACCCACAACCTGAAGCTGGGCCAGATCGACCACGCCGTCGATTGCTTCACGGATGCCACACGCCTCCGCACCCTGCCACGCCCCTTCCGCGGTACCTTCCTCTGGTCCTTCGACGCCGGCCATTATTCCCGGGTCGCCATCTAACTGCTGGAATCCGGCAAGCTCACCCCGGAACAATGCCTGCAGCTGCAACAGGCCTTCACCCAACTCGACCAGACACCCTTCCTGCGCGACCACCTCCTCGTCGACCGGGTCCGCTTCATCTCCGAAGCCCCGATTCTGGCCACCATCGGGGCCTCCCAATTCAGCAATGCCCGCGGATTGCGCGGTCGGATCCTCGGAGCACTCGGCTGGCTCCGACACCGCATGCACGTCCACCTGGGTTTCTACGACCGCGCCGCCAGCCTCGCCCTCGACGCCTACGCGGACCAACTCGGAGCGTTGGATCGGATCGGTGACCCCAAGGTGCTCACAGAACTCAAGGAGCGCGCGACCCGGATCCAGTCCGAACCCCGATGGGTGCGTGAACTGTACTTCGGTCCCCCCTCCTCCGTGCGCGAAGGAGCCTTGCTGACCAAGGCCCACGCTCGCCTGGGCCTGCTCGCCGTTGCCGTGCAGCGCTACCGCCTCGACCACAACGGAGCCTTCCCGTCCGCTCCTTCCGACCTGATCCCACGCTACCTGCCCGCCCTCCCGACCGATCCCTTCGGTGGCGGGCTCCCAACCTTCCAGCGGCTCGACCCGGGCCTGGCCATCGGTTTCGACCGCACCGCGCTCCAAGGAATGGAAGCCCCTGCCCCCACCGACCCCGGCGGTTCCGGTGCCCTGCTCCACCTCACGCGCTGAGTCAACCTCCCAGGTAGCCCTCGACCTCCCAGGTAGCAGTCGACGTCAGGAGGCTGTGGAAGAAGTCCCAAGTTTGAAGCCCGCACGCGCGCATCTTGACACTGCCCCCGTTTGAGACTGGGAACGGGGCCGCGATGTCCTCATCGCCTTGGGAGAGGGGCTTTGAGGACGGCGACGGGGACGTCGCCTCCCCGTTCCATGCGGGGGCAGTGTCAAGATGCGCCCAGCCCACACCGAAGCCCAAGGAACCATTTGCCAATCCCACAGCAAGAATGCACAAAGACCACACTCCACCACGATCATGAACACCAGAACCCTCCTTCCCCTGGGCCTGTTCCTCGTCTCATGGACCGTTGCAGCCACCGATCTCCGACGGACCCCATTGCCGATCGACCTGGATGGAGACGGCGTCGCCGAGATCGAGCTGTCGACGGTTTCCCAGGGTTTCTCGATCGAGTACCCCAACCTGTTCGAACACCTCCTGAAAACTCGCGGTACGACCGAGGTCTGGGTGGACAAGGGCACGGGAATGCCGGCGGTCTACGCCCAACCCGGCGCGTGGACGCCCGAAACCGATGGAACCCGGGAATGGCGGGCGGACCCCGCTGGTTACGCCTTGCAGCGCTACGTGCTGAACGGCGGGGATCCGCGATTCGGCGGCGGATCCGTCGCGCGCAACGGCACCCTGGGGATTTCCCAACAGCCCGGCTCGGAGGTCCCCCCGCCCGAGAAGGTGTTTCTGGTGGTTCGCTATCAGACCGCCGCCGGCTTGCGCCTGGGATGGTTGCACATGCCCACGTTCCTCCCTTCGTGGCAGCCTTGGAGCCCGGGGCCCTTCGGGTCCATCCCGCCGTTCGGACCCGTTGATCTCAAGCCTCTCGACGCCGGATCCGAGCCTCAACCCGGGGCCACGCTCCAGACATTGGGAAGCGCGAGCGTCTGGCCGAAGGGCGGCATGAAGGTCGAACGGAGGGTGGACCCAACCTCAGGCAGCGCGTTCCTGGAGGTCCGCTGGGCGAAGGTCCAGGGCTGGGAACAGTTGGAGATGGCCCCGTCTTTCAACGCGACCCAGTGGACCCCCGTGGGTTCCCTCGACCTCGGCATGGCCCGGATCAACCTGGACAACGGAGATCCCCGGACCGAGGACCGTTCACCCAAGTTCTTCCGCCTCCGTTGAGCTTCTCGTGACTGGAAACTGGCTTCTGGGGACTGGGAACTCCCGCCCCCAACACCATTTCCATCCTTGCCGGATTTCCCCGTTCCCGTTTACTCACACGCCTTGTGCGTCCGTCCCGGTTCATCCCCATGTTGCATTGAGCGACAGGCAACCCCTGTCCCCTCCCCGCCCCACTCCCGGCGGGCAACGGTCCCCACCTGAACCCGCGCCGCACCGAATCAACGGATACCAGAACGCAGTCATCACCACCCCACCATGGCCAACCATCAATGGAAATTCTTCCGCGCAGGCGGATTCGATCAGGTCAAGCTTGAGACCGGTGCCGACCTCCTCGCGCTCGACCAGCTGGACCAGAAGCTCTGGGTCGCCCTCGCCTGCCCCACCACCGGCCTCGAATTCGATCCCAAGACCGCCGCGCTGATCGATACCGACAAGGACGGCCGCATCCGCGCCCCCGAGCTGATCAGCGCCCTGAAGTGGACCGGAAGCGTCCTCAAGAACGCCGACGAACTCATCAAGTCCTCGCCCACGCTCGCCCTGGCTTCCATCAACGACGCCAATGCCGAGGGCAAGGCCATCCTCGCCTCCGCGCGCCAGATCCTGTCCAACCTCGGCAAGAAGGACGCCACCGCCATCGGCCTCGACGACGTTGCCGACACCGCCAAGATCTTTGCCCAGACCCTGTTCAACGGCGACGGTGTTGTCCCCGCCGATTCCGCCGCCGATGACGCCACCAAGGCCGCCCTCAGCGACGTCATCGCCTGCGTCGGTTCCGTCCCCGATCGTTCCGGCAAGCCCGGCGTGAACAGCGACCTCGTCGAGAAGTTCTTCGCCGAAGCTGCGGCCTACGACGCCTGGATCACCCGCTCCGAGACCGAAGCCGCCAGCCTGCTCCCCCTTGGTGCCGCCACCGCCGATGCCGCCGCCGCCACCCGCGCGGTGAAGGCCAAGATCGATGACTACTTCGGCCGCTGCCGCCTCGCCGGTTACGATCCCCGCGCCCTCGGCGCCGTGAACCGTGACGAGAAGGAATACGCCGCCATCGCCGCCAAGGATCTCCAGATCACCGCGGCGGAAATCGCGGGATTCCCCCTCGCCCAGGTCGCCGCCGGCAAGCCGCTGCCCCTCGGCAACGGGATCAATCCCGCCTGGGCCGGTGCCATCGCTGCCTTCGTCAAGGCCGCCGTCACCCCGATCCTCGGTGCCCGCGAATCCCTCACCGAAGCCGACTGGGCCGCCGTCCTCGGCAAGCTCGGTCCCTTTGAATGCTGGAACGCCGGGAAGGCCGGGACCGCCGTCGAGAAGCTCGGCAAGGATCGCGTGCGCGCCCTTCTCGCCTCCAAGTCGAAGGCCGCCATCACGGACCTCCTCGCCAAGGACAAGGCCCTCGAATCCGAAGCCAACGCCATCTCCACCGTCGAGAAGCTCATCCGGTTCCACCGCGACCTCTACACGCTGGCGACGAACTTCGTGAACTTCAAGGACCTCTACGATGCCGGTGAAGCCGCCATCTTCCAGGTCGGCACCCTGTTCCTCGACCAACGCTCGTGCAGCCTCTGCATCTCCGTCGAGGACGCCGGAAAGCACGCCTCCATGGCCGGCCTCGCGGGTGCCTACCTCGCCTACGTCGAT
>JBIKWS010000479.1:0-4008 GCA_044356195.1 Cyanophyceae cyanobacterium | reverse complement strand
CGTCCCACCGCCTTCAGGTCGTCCGCATGCCCTGCGATCCCCACCACCAGCGTCCCGAAGACCAAGGGCACGAGGATGCACTTGATCATCTTGAGGAACAGGTTGGAGACCACCTTCAGCTCCTGCGAGCCACTCGGGAACGCCCAGCCGATGAAGACCCCGACGACCATCGAGATCAGGATCCAGTGGGTGAGACTGATGCGCTTCAGGAAACCGCCCATATTGGGCGCACGCTACCGGGCATCGGCGGCACACTCGAACCATTTCCTGTACCCGGAAACGCGTAGTCCGGAGCACCCTCACCAAGGCCGGACTGACAGATCCAGTTCTACCGCGATCTGCGCCAACCGACCCAGCCTGCGGCCAGCACAACCGCGGCCGCGGCACCCCATGTCGAGGCCTCCGGGACGTTCGTGAACGTCACCCGGGTCAGGTCTGCGATGAACGATCGCGGCACACCATTGAAGTTACCAAAACCCACCACATACCGCCCATCCGCAGAAATCCCGTTGGCAGATCTCAACTCGGTCCATCCAGTGAGGTTCGCCCCTTGGTCGCGCAATCGCTGTTCCAATGAGACCATTCCCAGGGTTGGACTCCAGATGAACGCCTCGCATCCCGCTTCTGTCGTCCCGAAGCCAACGACCATGTTGCCGTCCGCAGAGATTCCATTGGCCATGCTGTAAAAATCCCCACCAGGAAGATCTCCCAACCCAACCATTCCACCCGCTTCGGTCCACCGAAACGCCTCATAGCCGGAGGCGGAACTACTGTAGCCGATGACCGCGCCACCGTCGGCAGAGGCCCCATGCGCTCCGCTGTCATAAAACCCGCCCGGCAGGTCACCCAGCGCCTCCATCCCACCCGAGGCACGCCAGCGGAACGCCTCATAGCCGGAGGCCGAAACGCCATACCCAACCACCGTTGTTCCATCCCGCGAAATTCCGTAGGCAGCACTCTCGGCATGTCCACCCGGCAAATCCCCGAGCCCCACCATTCCGGCACCGGCCGTCCAGAGAAATGCCTCCGAGGAGTTCCGCTGGTAGCTGCGACCCACAATGGAGAGCCCATCTCCCGAAACACCATGTGCACTGCTCAGGTCAGCCCCGCCTCGAAGGTCTCCCAGACCCACGGGACCGCCATCGCTCGTCCATCGATAGGCTTCCCACCCTCGGGGACTGGCCATCTGGCCGACCACCACGCCACCATTGGCCGAGATGCCGGACGGCGCGTTGCCCCAGACGTCCCCAGGAAATCCCAACAGTCCCTGAACGCCGCCGGCAGCCGTCCACTGGAACCCGACAGGGCCGGTCGAGGTGTTGACGGACCCAGCCACTGTGCTGCCATCGGCGGAGATCGAATAAGCCACGCTGACAGGCACGCCACCGCCGACCGGTTGCAATGCGGTGATGCCGGCAGCCTGAGCTGCCAACGGTCCCAGCCAACCCGCCACCATCCAGCCCGCCAGGCTTCTCGGCCCCCTTGTGCTCAGAAAAGCATCCACTACCGAATAATGGGCAAACCAGCGTGAGGCATGACAAGACCGTTGTTTGGAAATCCCTACTTTTTTTACCCCGGAGCCACATGATTACAATGAATGAAACTCATCAATCACGCTCACGGCACCTGAACTTCCACCGGACAGGTGTTTGTCAACAATCGCCCCTCCGGCAGCTCAAAAACCCGCAACTCCCCTTCCAGACCCACGGTCGCAAGTCGCCGTCCATCAGCAGCAAACGCCAACCCGAATACCGCTCCACGGTGTCCGGCAAGCGCAGCCACGCGACGTCCACTCCCCGCTTCGTGCACCCGGACTTCGCCCGCGGGCAATCCGGCCACCGCCACCCTCTCCCCATCGCCACTGAACGCCACCGCCGTTGTGCCCCGGGGAAACGAATCAAACTCCCGCACGAGGTTGGGATCCTGCCCCGGGTCCGTATTTGCCGGCTTGAGCGCCGCCTTGTACACCCGCACCCGCGATTCAGCGCCGGCGAACCCGACCTGATCCCCCTTCGGATGCCGCAGGAGGCGAACCACCGGTTCCGTCTCCCGGTTCAGCACGTCCAGCATCCGGCCCGTACCGGCATCCAGCAACCGGAGCGAACGATCCCGACTCCCCGACACCACCTGGCTGCCATTCCCAACGAAAACCGCCCCCAACACCCAGTCCGAGTGGACCATGGCCCGCAGCAATTCCCGTCCGTCCGCCGTTGCCAGCACCCGAACGCTCCGGTCGGCACCCCCCATCGCCACGCGGGTCCCATCCGGTGACCAATCCGCACCGAAGAAGGAATCGGTTCCCGGGGCCACCCGGACCAAAGCCTTCCCCGAGGCCACGTCCCAGATCTGGAACTCCCCCGTGACACCCGGTTCGCCGCCGACGACGGCCAACCGTTGGGAGTCTGGCGAGAACTTCAGCGCCTCGACCCGCGCCGGCGCGCCGACCCAACGCCCGACACGGCGCAAGCTGGCCGCATCGAACACCAGCACCTCGTAGTAACCACCCACCGCCAGCCATCGGCCATCTGCCGAGAAGTCCACGGCAGTGATGACCGGGGGAGCCCGGTAATCGGGAGGCACGGTCCGCGGCGGCGGGGCTGGTGGGGAGTCATCGACCGCGCCTTCGCGAATCCAACGCTCCAACAACCCGACCTGCGCCGATGTCAGGCGCTCTCCATCCTTCGGCATGGCCGGGTCTGCTCCACTGACCTCCGTGATCAACACACTCCGTCCTGGCTCGCCGGGCACGATCGATGGCCCGTGCTTGCCGCCCTCGCGCATGGAAGCCAACGCGGTCAGGTCGGCATCCCCCTTCCTCTTGCCCGGGTGATGACACCCATAGCAATGCCGCTGCAACAAGGGCACCACCTCCCGATGGTACGATACCGGCGCGGCATCCAACCCGGCGCACAGGGCCACCCCGGCCAGCAACCACATCCCGACCCCGCGCGGCAGTTGGATTCGTTTCATCGGGATCTCACCGGGTTTCCAGCACGAGGACGTATTCATGGGTCGATGCCGCCAGATCATTGGCATACCCCACCGCTACGAAAAAATCGCCGCCCTCTTCCACCGCCACCTCCAGCATTGGGTCCCGCCCCACGCTGTCGTCCACCGCCGACACGACGGCAAAGCGCTCATCGTATACGGTCAGGATCGCATCCAGCGTGGATTGGAAACGGGCGGCGAAGACCTCTGCACGAAGCCGCGTGCCCGCCTTCAGGGACACCCGGAAAACGTCGATGTCGCCCTTGGCCTCCATGGCACCGCGCACGCGGACGGGCAACGGAGCCCCCGGTGCCGTGCGGAACCCGTCGTTGGGTTCTTTCTCCCCGGTAACCGAACCCGCCGGCAAAACAAGCAATGGAAAGGGTGCCGACACCCCATGCACACCCGAGACCACAACGGCGGCGTTGGTGCCCACAGGCGCGGAAGCCGGAACCACCAACTCAACCTCGATCAACCGGTCACCAATCCGTGTGGCATCAAAACCCGTCACCGCCTTCGCCTCCGATTGGACGAGCGCCACCAGCGGCCCGGCTCCCTCCCAACCGCGGACCGTCACCGTGTTCGTGCCATCGAAATGCTGTCCGCGAATCTTCAGGCGGACCGACTTCCCCACCTCAACCCCGATCGGCTGGACCAACCGCACCATGGGCGGTTCCGGCTTCGCGGGCGTCTTCGGAGGCTCCTGGGCGCACACCGTCCACCCGAACATCAGCGAGGCCACAACCGCCCTCACACGTACAACTCCTCGATCATTCCACCCTGATCCAGGATCTCCACCGGCCGTCCCTCCGGCGTCCGCAGGATCGTTCGCGGATCGATCCCCAACGCCTCGTACACGGTCCAGCAGACATCGGCCGGCCGCACCGGACGCTCGATGACAAAGGCTCCCTCTTTGTCCGTCGCCCCGATGACCTGTCCGCCGCGCACTCCCGCCCCGGCGAACAGCAGGGAACCCGCACGCCCCCAATGATCGCGCCCGGCCTCCTTGTTGACCTTCGG
>JBIKWS010000478.1:0-4018 GCA_044356195.1 Cyanophyceae cyanobacterium | reverse complement strand
CGTCAATGCATCGCCCTTCTGCGCGAAGGCTTGGCCAAGGGCATCACCCCGCCTGCCATTGTGCTGCGTGAGGTCCCGGGGCAGATGCTGAACCTGATGCCGGAAGATCCGGCGAAGAGCCCATTCCTGCTGCCCCTCTCGACGCTCCCAACGGCCGCGACCGAGGCCGAGAAGGCGGCTTGGCGGGGGCGGGCGCTGGCAAGCATCACCAACGGAGTTTATCCAGCGTTCAAGGAACTCCATCGCTTCCTGGTTTCCGAATATATCCCGAGTGCCCGGACCAACATTGCGTGCGTCGACCTGCCCAACGGACGGGAATGGTATGCGCACCGCGTTCGCCGGAGCACGACGACGTCGCTGACACCGAATGAAATCCACGAGATCGGCCTGTCGGAAGTCCGGCGAATCCGGGCGGCGATGGAGGACATCCGCAAGGAGACCGGATTCGAGGGGAACCTGGGAGCGTTCTTCGATTTCTTGCGCAGCGACCCGCGCTTCTACCACGAGACGGGGAACGCCTTGCTCGCTGGCTACCGGGACATTTCCAAACGGGTCGACGGTGGGTTGCCTCGGTTGTTTGGGAAGTTGCCTCGACTGCCCTACGGCGTGATGCCGATCCCTTCCTATTCCGAGCGGTCGCAGACGACGGCCTATTACCAACCGGGTTCCCTTTCTGCGGGGCGGCCGGGAAACTTCTTCGCGAATACCTACAACCTTCGGATGCGGCCCAAGTGGGAGATGGAAGCGTTGACCTTGCATGAGGCGGTTCCCGGCCATCACCTCCAGATCGCGCTGGCACAGGAGAACGAAGGGTCCCCGGAGTTCCAGAAGCACGCCGAGACGACGGCGTTTGTCGAAGGCTGGGCCCTGTATGCGGAGAGCCTTGGGCCGGATCTCGGTCTCTATGCCGATCCCTATTCACGGTTCGGGCAGCTGACGTACGAGATGTGGCGGGCGATCCGCCTGGTGGTCGACACCGGGATGCATGCCCGCGGATGGAGTCGGGACCAGGCCATCGCCTTTTTCCGCGAGAACGCGGGGAAGTCCGAGCATGACATCGTGGTCGAGGTCGACCGGTACATCGTCTGGCCGGGGCAGGCCCTCGCCTACAAGATCGGACAGCTCAAGATCCGTGACCTGCGACGGGAAGCGGAGGCGGCACTGGGGGCGCAGTTCGACCTGCGTGCGTTTCACGATGAGTTGCTCGGTCGTGGGGCATTGCCATTGACGATCCTGGAACCCCGCATGCGCGCGTGGATTGCCCGCCAGAAGGTCTCCTCGGGTCGCGGACAGTGAGCAATCATTGACCGCACCTGATCATCGGGCGGTCGAATTCTTTCCCGCTCGGCAGCCTGGGTGGAGGGGTAATGGGGCGGGGTACCGGATCCGGCCGATGACCTCGGGTCAGGTGCCGCTTCTGAAGCCTCGGACCCATCGTTGCCATGGGCTGTCTAGAATAGCCGCATAATGGGGCTTTTCTGGAGCTTTTGTGAGTTCTGAGAGTGGGCTCGAGAGTTCTTCGGAGGGTGGATCGGAGGGCTTGTTCAGATTTTGTCCGATCTTCATCCATGTTTTGTTTCATGGTTGTCCAGAGCTGGCAAGCCGGCTGCTTTTGACCCCGGTATGATGCTGAATCGCGTGAATCGTCAGTCGGGCAAATCAATCCGGACCGGGGCTCGCGTGACCGCCGCCCGCAGTCGTTCGGGCGGAAGCCGTCGATCCAAGGGCGGCGTGGGATCCAAGGCCAAGCTCTCCGTGGTGGTTCCTGCGGTTCGCGTGGAAGTCCCGCGGGAGAAGGTGGACGCTCCGCCTCCCTTGGTGACCGGAAGGGCAGCCTGGGGTGGGGACTCCTCCCTCCGGATGTATCTGCGGGAAATCAGCGAGACCCCACTGCTGACACCGGATCAGGAAGTCGAACTTGCCGGACGGATCCAGGCGGGCGACGCCGCGGCCCGGGACCAGATGATCCGGGCGAACCTGCGATTGGTCGTCAAGATTGCCCACGATTACGAAGGCATGGGATTGCCCCTCCTGGACATGATCAACGAGGGCAACGTCGGGCTCATGCGGGCGGTTCAGCGGTTTGACCCGACCAAGGGCGCGAAGCTCTCCACGTACGGCGCGTGGTGGATCAAGCAGTCCATCAAACGGGCCATTGCGAACCAAGGCCGGACCATCCGTGTGCCCGTGCATCTGGTGGATCGGATCGCAAAGATCCGGCGCATGGCGATGCAGCTTCACGAAGAATTGGGCCGCGAACCTTCGGATGCGGAATTGGCCGAGGCGATGGGCATGACCCGCCGTCGTGTGACGGAGCTGCTCGAAGCCAGCCAGCGGACGACCTCTTTGGACGCTCCGATCGGGGAGGACGACGACACCTCCATGGGCGAACGCGTCCGCGATGAAGCCATGATCACCGCCGATCAATCGATCCAGACGGAGCAGTCGCATGCGATGATCCGGGAGTTCGTGGAGCGTCTGGACGAGCGGGAACAGACGATCCTGCGTTACCGGTTTGGGCTGGATGGCGGCGGCGAAAAGACCCTGGAGGAAGTGGGGCAACACTTCGGGGTGACCCGCGAACGGATCCGGCAGATCCAGAATTGCGCGATGATGAAGCTCAAGCGCTGGATCGAGAAGCGGGAGGCTGAACTGGATCCGGAGTTGTCCGAGCTTTCTGGGTTGTCGATCGCAGGTTGATCGGAACCCGGGTGATGAAAGGGAAGGGGGCGTGAACGTTGGGTTCGCGCCCCCTTTCTGTTTGGCGGGCGAACTGTCAGTGGGCAGCCACCGGAGCGATGGCGTTCCGGGCCCGGGTGAGCTGTTCCGGCGTGCCCAGCAGCAGGAGTTGGTCGCCGGTCAGGAGCTCTTCGTCCGGGCCCGGGTTCACAATCGAGGTGGATCCGCGGGCGATGCCGACGACGCTGACTCCGGTGGTGGCACGGAGTCGGAGTTCGCGGATCAGGCGCCTTTCGGCCGGTGAGCCGGGCGCGACGGCGACCTGTTCGATGCTGGCCCCGAGCAGGAGGCCGGCGGGTGATGGCGAGGGTTCGGGATCGGGATCGGTCTTGGTTTCCGACAAGGTTTCCTCCAGGGCCACCTGGGCTTCGGAGTAGACCCGGATGGACGATTTCCAGAGCACCCATGTGAGCAGTGCGATGACAACCAGCAGCAGGATGAGCACGTTGGCTGGCGGGAGGATCGCGGAGCTCATGGCCATGCCGAACAGGACCAAGGCGACAAGTCCGGCGAGCGGGATGACCGTGGACACGATGCGTCGGATGGATTCCGTGCGTGCGCCGGCGTTGGCCTGGGTGACGCGGAGTTCGGCGACGAGCATTCCAAGCGCCTGGAGTTTGCGGAATGTCGCGATGAACAGGGGCAGACCGGCGAGGACGGCCGCGAGCCAGACGATCGAGCGCAGGATCGCGGGTTCCTGAAGTGCTTCCGGAAGCCACGGAAACGGACGGCGGCCAAAGAACGCCGCAATGATGAAGATGCCGGCGAGCAGCACGGTATTGAGCAGCATCTGGAGCGACCATTTCCGGATGAGGCGGCCGGCCATGCTCATCTTGCGGCCGCTGCCAAGACGGCCCACCCATTGGGTGTAGACCTCGAGGGCCCCCAGGAATCCAGCGGGTGCGAGGCGATCGAATCCACTCACCAGCTTGTCGGTGCTGCGGATCAGGTAGGGGGTGGCGAGGGTGGTGATGGCAGAGACGGCGACGGCGATGGGATAGAGGAACCCGCTGGTGACCTTCAGCGAAACGCCCAGGGCAGCGATGATGAACGAGAACTCGCCAATCTGCGCAAGTCCCATGCCCACGCGGAGGGAGCTGCGGGTATCGTTCCCTGCGATGAAGGTTCCGAAGGCGCAGGTCAGGACCTTCCCAACGATGACGGCCACGGTGATGGCTGCGATGGGAAAGGCGTATTGGACGAGGAGCTTCGGCTCGATCAACAGGCCGATGGCGACGAAGAACACCGCGCTGAACATGTCCCGTACAGGTTCGATGAG
>JBIKWS010000477.1:0-4021 GCA_044356195.1 Cyanophyceae cyanobacterium | reverse complement strand
GGCAAATGCGTCGCTCCGCGTCCGATTGCTCACCTTCGACGGCGATGTGTTGGCCGAGACCGCCACGCCGGAACTGCTGGGCCAGAAGTCTGGCCCACCCGACGCGTTCGCGGGGGCGCGCACGCTTTCCCTGCGTCGGCCCGGTCTGGCGCCTGGCACCTATATCCTCGAGTACAGTGAGGGAACCCTGGGAATCCTCATCGGATTGAACCTGCCCCGGAACGCGATCCGTGACGGTTCCCCGGGAATCGAGGACCTCGCCGGCGGCCCCATGGCACAACCTCCGGCATTGCTGGCGCAACCCGGGAATGACCCGTTCAAGGAACCGATCTTCCTGAGCTGGCCCGGCACCGAACAGCTGCCACGCCTCGAGGAGACGGCGGTCCTCGGTCAAGGAAACCACTGGTTTGCCTCCCGGGTTCCAGTCCGCGCCGGCAAGGACGGCTTCCACGCCTCGATTCCGTCCGGCGAGGACACCCGGTTCTTCCGGTTGCGCCCGGATCCGGAACGTTGCCTCGACCTCGGAGCCTTCGAGGCTGGACCTCGCCCCAACCCGTGGACCGTCGGCGGCTACCAGTTTGACAGCGACAGCACGCCCGGTGGCATCGCGCGCCCGAACGTCCTCGTGCGTTCGCTGGAAGGCACCCTGGGCCTGGACGTCGACACCTTCCTCACGGTGGGTCTCCCGGTGCCGGCGCATGCCGTCGACATCGAGTTCGTCTCCCAATCCGGTTGGGTGGAGTTCACCGCGTACGATGCCGCCGGAATCCCGGTGGCCACGGAACGCGTCCTGGGCACAACTCCAGCGCGACGTCGCTTGGTCCTGCGCTCCGCCACGACCGACATTGCGTGGCTCAGCGTCGAATCCCCGAACGCACTCACCGTGATCGCCAAGCTGTGCTGCGAATTCACCGACCTGCTTGGCGCCGGCAGCCTGGGCCACGATTGCCTAGACTTCCGGCTCGAAACCCCGCGAACCGTCGCGAACCCGCTGGAGACCGAGGGACTCAAGTTCCAATCCTGGCTCCGGTCGGATTCCGTCCCGATGCCAGACCCAGCCACGCGCATCGAGGATGTTGGCGGCCATGTGGGCTATCACGTCCAGTACCGCACCGAGATCGAACTGATGCGGCCGTGCGCCGGAGTGGCCATCGATTTCCTCCAAGGTTCCGGTCTCGTCGAGTTCGAAGCATTCGACGCCGATGGAGTCACGGTCGACCGCCGGACCTTCGTCGGTGTCACCGGAGCCCCTCAGTCCGTCCATCTTGGCAGGTCCGGAGCGGCGATCCGCCGGGTTGTCGTCATCGCTCCCAACAACCTGACGACCCTCCTCCGCGTCTGCTGCGAGGGCAGCTCCGCGGTGGCGGGAACTGGCGCTGGTTGCGTAAGCTACCGCGTGGGCCCGGGCCCGAAACCCAATCCGTGGTTTGCCGGCAGTACGCTCGTGACCCGTCGCCTGCCTTCGGGAGCGCTCGCGCCGTCGGTTCAGATCATCACGCGCAACGGCGAAGAAGGCATCGAGTTCGGCGGCGGCGAAACGGAGATCCTCCTGCCTTCCGCCGTCCCTGCGGTGCAACTCAAGGTCGCCATGGATGGGGATCGCCTCGAGATCCAGGCCCTCGACGCCGGCTTCCGGATCGTGGACAGCCAGGTCCTGCTGGGGCCAGGCCCCCGTCTCGAAGCTCCCCTCCTCCGCGGTCCCGGCATTGTCCGGATCCGTCTCATGGCCCCCGGAGCCAAGGGCGTCGTGGCAGACCTCTGCCAACCCTGACCCTCAGTCCCAGTTCGTACAGGTGGCTGGGAATCGAAACCTCCTGGAAGGGACCTCCGGTACGAACCGCTGCGGCAATTCCCCAGCGGTTCGCATGAATGGCCATTCCATGGGATTGTCCCTGTTGCGCATTCCAACTGTAGGCCGCGTGCCCTCACGCGGCCATCCCCACCTCATCAACGCAACGTCGAGTTGGTCCGCTTCGGGATAAGGATCGATGCCAATACTCCTCTTCGTTTTCGATTCCGATGCCGATACCGATCCCGATACCGACGCGTACGGCAAGGATCGGCCCGTCGGGTTCCTCGTCAGTCCATGTCGGGTCGGGTAAACGTTGCCGATGGCTTCCTTCTCGGTATCGGGATCGCAATCGGGATCGGGATCGATTCCGATGAAGGCCCTTCGGCCTGCCCCCCTATCCCGGAGGGATTTCAGTCGATACGGGGTCGCGAAGCGCACCCCGGGTTCACGTGGGAAACGGAATCAAACCCGGAGGGGGTGAAGCATCTGCAGGCCCCGCACCTCGGCAGGGATACGAAGGTTGATATCTCTCCACGAAGACCACCAGCGACACGAAACCGACCCACACAACCATGGCCCACGCCGTGGCACCAGGCCCGGAGGGCCGTCAGACGATAACCCAGCGCGTAAGCGCTGGGTTCCGTCTCCCATGAACATCCAGTCCCGGCAGGGACGACAGAACCCCTTCCCTCGCGAGCGCCAACATCCGCTCCCTTCTTGTGCGCCGGACAAGGGCACGGAACACGAAGCGGAAAAGCCGCAAAGCCTCGAAGCCGCCAAGGGGGCGGTCGTCGGAGTTCTGGAATCCCACTGCTTCCACCGGTTCGAAATCCGCCCGGTCTCATTTCACCAGCGACGTCTTCGCCGCACGACAGACCCACGGGCCCGGCCTTCTTCGCGTCTTCGCGTGCCCCCTTCTGCCCGAAACTCATTTTCACGCCGAGACGCCGAGCCCGCCGAGGTTGGAATACCCTTCACCACAGCTTTCCTGGATGCGCACGGAGGCGCTGCTCGAACGCGAGACCAAGGGTCAGGGGTTGGGAAAGAAGGTGGTGGCCATCCATCGACTGCTGCATCGGTGGTCCCGTTGACAGCTCCGTTCATCGGGACCATTCGAAGGGGTACACAAGCCAGACGTAGCAGATCTCAGTTCGGAGCTTGAATCCACAGGCCTCCGGTTGGAATGGCTATGGCGTCGGAATCGCAACTCCATCCAACGGGGTGATGCGTTGTTCATTGGTCACCCAAGCGACGCACGGCGAATGAAGGGGGTTCCCCTCGGCGATCTCGGCGTCTCTGCGTGAACCAACTCACTGTCTCCTGCGCATCCTCACGACTTGGTGTGAGGATTGATTGCTGAAGTCACGAGGCCCAGCCATTGCCATGGTCTCCCGGGGCCCGTTAGGATCCCGGCATCGCACCATGAATTCTCGCATCTCCCATCCGGGCGTTGGCCTCGCCGTCCTGCTCGCCCTTGCACACACCGCTCGCGCCCAGCACGCCCACGGGCTTGCCGCCGCGCAGGATCTTCTCTCGCGCTTGAAGGTCCATCCGGGCCTTGAAGTCACGGTCTTCGCGGCCGAACCCCACCTCGTGAATCCGTGCAACATGGACGTCGATGCCGCTGGCCGCGTCTGGATCACCGAGGGTGCCAACTACCGCTCCTCCTTCCAGAAGTGGGGCAAGCTCCGCCCCGGTGGCGACCGCATCCAGGTCCTCATCGATTCCGACCGCGACGGGGCCACCGACAAGACCGTCACGTTCTATCAGGGCGAGGAGATCAACGCCGCGCTTGGCATCGCCGTGCTCGGCGACCAGGTCATCGTGTCGCGTTCCCCGGACATCTTCGTCTTCGAGGACCGCAACCACGACCTGAAGGCCGATGGCCCGCCCCGCAAGCTCTTCGCGGGCATCGGTGGCGTCGACCACGACCATGGTGCCCACGCGTTCACCTTCGGTCCCGACGGCCGGCTCTACTTCAACGTCGGGAATGACGGCCGGCAGCTCAAGAAGGCCGACGGCAGTGGCTGGGTGGTCGACAAGGCCGGGAATGAAACCTGGGGTCACCGCAAACCCTACCAACAGGGACTGGTGTTCCGGTGCAATCCGGATGGCTCGGGCGTCGAGACGCTCGGCTGGAACTTCCGGAACAATTACGAGGTCGCCGTCGATTCCTTCGGCACGCTCTGGCAATCCGACAACGACGACGACGGCAACCGTGGCGTTCGG
>JBIKWS010000475.1:0-4024 GCA_044356195.1 Cyanophyceae cyanobacterium | reverse complement strand
TTGGTCCTCCGGTTACCTCTCCGGCGAACACGCCGGCGTTTCTTTCCGGTCTTCCGGTGATCCCATCCTCTTCATCAACAATCCACCCGGCGTCGCCACCGGCACCCGACGCCGCCAGCTCGACGGTCTCCGCAAGCTCAACGAGATGGCCTACGCCGAGGTCGGCGATCCCGAGACCCACACCCGCATCCAGCAGTTCGAGATGGCCTTCCGGATGCAGGCTTCCGTCCCCGAACTCACGCAGGTCACCAACGAGCCCGAATCCACCTACAAGCTCTACGGCGACGAGGCCCGCAAGCCCGGTTCCTTCGCCTATTCCGCGCTCCTCGCACGCCGCCTCGTCCAGCGCGGCGTCCGCTTCGTCCAGATCTACCACAACAACTGGGACCATCACGCCAACGTCGGCGGCCGCATGCCCTCCCAGTGCCGCGACGTCGACCAGCCCACCTACGGCCTCATCCAGGATCTCAAGCGCCACGGCCTCTTCGAGGACACCCTCATCATCTGGGGCGGCGAGTTCGGTCGCACCATCTACAGCCAGGGCGGACTCTCCAAGGAAAACTACGGCCGCGACCACCACCCGCGCTGCTTCACCATGTGGATGGCCGGCGGCGGTTCCCGCGGCGGCACCATCTACGGCCAGACCGACGACTTCTCCTACAACATCGTCGAGAACCCCGTTCACATCCGCGACTTCCACGCCACCGTGATGCACCTCCTCGGCATCCAGCACGACCGCTTCACCGTCCGCGTCCAGGGCCTCGACGCCCGCCTCACCGGCGTCGAGGAATGCCGCGTCATCAAGGACCTCATCACGTGAGGGGGGAGTTGCCAGTCGCCAGATTCCAATTCCCAAATCCTGGGGAGAGCGATGAGGACAAGGTTCTGGAAAACTGGCTTCTGGAGACTGGGAACTGTCCATTGAAGGCCGGGTGCCCTCACCCGGCGGATCACAAGGGTGTTCCCAGTCTCCAGATCGGATCGCGACGGCGACGTCCTCGTCGCCACTCGGATGCTCTTCCCGGAGCCACGAAAACACACCCCCACCCTCCAACTCCTCCGGCGTCCGGACCACGCCGGGGTGTTCATCCCGGAGGGATGGGAGCCGATAGCCCCGGGTCGTGCGCAGCACGCACCCGGGGAAAGCCACGTTCATTTGGAATCCGCACCCCGAAGGGTGTGCGAAGATTCGAGGGCTTTACCCCCCTGCCGGGGTAGGCTGTTCGTTTGGGACGGGTAACCCGGGGTTGCTCCGCACCTCGGGCCCGGCCGCTTCAGGCCCGGAGGGCCGAAAGACACTAGCCCACGGCGTCAGCCGTGGGTGGTCACGGGTTGTGGATTCCCAGCCCCAGCGGGGCGACAGAACCCACTCCTCCCGGAAGCGTGCTTCCATCTGCGCCTGACGACCCGGCCAGCGCCAATCCTCAACACCGCCTTGCTTTTCTCATATGCGCATTCGATTGTATGTGCATGAAAGCACTCCTTCCCCAGCACGCGTCCCTCCGCGCCCTCCTCCTCGGCGTCTCCCTCGCCGCCTCTCCCCTCGTCACGCCCACCGCACTCTCCCAAGGCATGCCCCCGGAGGCCCGCAACAACATCCATCAACTCTTCAATAACCACGCCGCCATCACCCGCACCGTCACCCTCACCCAGGACGGCTACGTCGCCCTCACCGAATCCTCCGATCCCAAGGTCACCGCCGCCCTCCGCGGCCACGTCCAGCAGATGTCGGATCGCCTGAAATCAGGTCTCATGGTGCGTCGCCACGATCCCGCATTCGTCGAATACGCCGCCCACTACGACAACATCACCCACACCGTTGAACCCACCGACAAGGGATTGAAGGTCACCGTGACCGGAAAGACCCCGGATGCGGTGAAGGTCGCGCAAAACCACGCCACGGTGGTCACGGACTTCGCTTCCAACGGCTGGGCCGGACACGACCGGGACCATGCCAAGGCGCTGACACCGGCCGCCAAGCCAGCCAGCCAACCCTCGGGGATGAAGCCTGCCGCGAACGCAGACAAGGGAAGTGGCCCCTGCTGCGAGTCCGGCGGCCAATGCTGCCAGGGAGGATCCGCCCGGAAGTCGGGCACCGGCACCACCCTCCAGCGCCCCAGACTGCACCAAGGGCGCCATTGAACCGCGATCCTCGGCTCGGCAGAAGACCACGGTGAGGCTGCCTTTGGACAGGATGTCAGGATGTCCAGGATGGATCCGGACGCCTTCCTGTCTGCGAAGCATCCTGCCAATCCTGTTCATCCTGTCTGCAAAGGATTGGCTGTCTGCCGTCGAGTCTTGCCCGTTCCTTGGGTGCAAACCGAGTCCCCCCCGGGATCTTGCGCCCCTCCGGGGCTGTACCTTCCAAACGCGCGCAGCTCAGGGCTGACGCCGTGGGCTATCATCTGCCGGTGCTCCGCACCTCGTGCCCGGCCGCTTCAGGCCCGGAGGGCCGAAAGACAGTAGCCCACGGCGTCAGCTGTGGGGGACATGGGTTGTGGCTACACAGCCCCAGCGGGGCGACAGAACCCACTCCCTCCGGAAAATTGCCTCCACCGAAGCCTGACGCCCGGGCTTGCCAGACTTCCGTTACGCCAGCCGAGCCTTTCGAAGCTGGTTCCCCCCCGTCTTCACGTCAATCGCCCCTGACGCCAGCCGTCGTTGCATCCGCGTTCGGGCTTCGGCATGGGTGACGACCCGGCCGTCCCTCAGGTGTCGCATGTGCATCCCTCGATCCGGTCACCGACCAGGCGCACGCACGCATAGACCCAGAATTTCCCCTTGGCCTCGAAGCCGACGTCCCACGCACCCGAGGTCTGGAAGTCGTCGCTGACACTGATCGACGTGAGCACGAACTGTTGCCGCACCGGCCTGCGCAGTCCCTTCCCTCCCCACCGATCGCAGACCTGTTCCAGTGCCGGCGTGCACAGTTCCCAAAGCCGCGGGAGTTCCCGCTGCTTCTCCATCAGGAAGGATCTCGCCCATGGATACGGACCGGAGTCGTCCCCAGGAATCGCCGAGAAGCCGTACCGCGCTCCGTGCTCCGGCGCGTCGATGTCCCCGTCCGTCTGCCAGATGCCGGAATCTACCCCGTCAAAGGTCATCGGACCAAAGTCCGGATCGACTCTGTCCGGAACGTGGGCGTCTTCCTGCCAGCCGAAAAGGGATCGAAGCCAGCGCATGTTGAGTCATCCTGTTCATCCCGCTCATCCTGTCCGAAACCCGCTGCCTGCGTGGCTCATATCATGAAGGACCGTGCGCGGCCTGACGAACCTTTCCCTCGAAGATCGACACATCAGCAGCGAGTTCCTCCGTGTCACTCCCGTCGTGGTACGGGATGTAGACAGCATTCTTCTCGGTTGGGCCCGGACGGAGGTAGATCAGGTCCCCTTCGCTGTCCGCAAAGGGCACGACATCGAAGCCCAGCAGGTCACGGGTCTCTACGAGTCCTGCCGGATCAAGCGGCTGGAATGAGCTGATGCGGTGACTCTCGTCGAAGTCGATCCCACAACTCAGCAGGAGTCGTTGATCCGAGTACAACTCTCGCAGCGAAGCAGGGGCAGGCCGCTGGAGATGTCGTTCGTAAAACGCCCAGTCCGGATTCGTGATGCGGGCCTCATGCGCTCGCTGTTCCGCGGCCAGCTTCTCGGGCGGGTTCCGCCATCGCCACATCACGTCCATGAAACGGTCATTGAGCCAGCAGAAGCCCACCGCGAGCGCGACGAGAACAACGATGCACAGGACGGGCTCCACGGGGACGAATCTGGAATCCGGTATCGCAAGATGCCAGCCCCGCCTCCCGACCATCTACGATACGCCGTTCCGCACCCGTAGCCCCAACGGGGCGAACGACGATAGCCCAGGGCAAGTCCCGAGCTTGCGAGGGGCGCCGCCCTGGGTAAGCCACCCCCATGACACCAGCCCTGAAAGGGCGGCACGAACCGCGCATGCCTCGTCTCCTTGAGGGACCGCACGCCGCTGTTTACGCAGAGCCGGCATCCTTATCAGCGAATGGGTTGATGGG